>NZ_JBWKYD010000007.1:0-266606 GCF_059423585.1 Janthinobacterium sp. GW460-12-1-14-LB5
GTTGGTAGAGCGACGGACTGTTAATCCGCAGGTCCCTGGTTCGAGTCCAGGTCGGGGAGCCAGAATTCGGAAGGCCATGTTGAAAAACATGGCCTTTTTTGTTTTCCGCCCCTGCCAGCAGGACTGGCCGGTGCGTGATCGCGTTTTGCGCTATCCTGAATGCATCACTTCAGGAGCACTTTCCCATGACTTGTACCTCCGCCTTGCGCCATATCGTCCTGTGCGACTTCCTTGACGGCATCACTTCCGCCAAGCATGCCGAGCTTGTGTATGAATTTTCCCAGCTGAAACACCGCATTCCCGGCATCCTGCAATTCGAGTGGGGGCCGAACGTCAGCCCGGAAGGCCTCGACGATGGTTTTACCGATTGCTTTACCCTCACCTTTGCCGGGGCCGGCGCGCGCGACGTCTATCTGACCCATGCGGCTCACCTGGACTTTGTCGAGCTGCTCAAGCCATGGCTGGGACGGGTGCTGGTCGTTGACTATAGCCCCCAGGAAAATCCCGGCTGAACGGCAACGCGCCGGCGAGCGAGGGAAAAATGCACTTTTCGCTGGCGAAGTCTGGACATCTGAAAGTTTGCCCTATAAAATGCGGCCTCTTTTCCCTGATAGCTCAGTTGGTAGAGCGACGGACTGTTAATCCGCAGGTCCCTGGTTCGAGTCCAGGTCGGGGAGCCAGAACATCAGCAGTATCGAAAAGCCCAGCCTTCACCGGTTGGGCTTTTTGCGTTTCAGGGGCCGCATGACACCCATGTCGCCGGCCCTTGATCCACCGCACAGCGCGCCAGGCATCCGGCGCTAAGCTGGAGGTAGCAGGGCGTCTGCGACCCTGTCATCGCCTTCAACTTCCTGGAGAGGCTGAAATGGATGAAGTTACCAGTGCTGGATCGGCAACGATCGTGCTCGTGCATGGCGGTTTTGTCGACGGATCGGGCTGGGAAGGTGTCTACCGGGCGCTGCGTGACGAAGGCTGTCACGTTGCCATTGTGCAAAACCCGACGCTCTCGCTGGCGGACGACGTGGCCGCGACGGGCCGGGTCATCGCCGCGTCGCCGGGCCCCGTGGTTCTCGTCGGCCATTCGTATGGGGGCGCCGTGGTCACGCAAGCGGGGAACGATCCCAGGGTCAGGGCATTGGTCTACATTGCGGCCTTTGTGCCGGATCAAGGGGAGTCTGTCGATTCCTTGCTGAAAAATGCCCCGCCTGGCGCGCCCGTGCCGCCGATCTTGCCGCCGCACGATGGCTTCCTGCTGCTCGACCAGAAAAAGTTTGCGGCCGCCTTCGCCGCCGATGTGCCCAGGCACAAGGCCAACTTCATGGCAGCATCGCAAGTGCCCTGGGGCGTGGCCGCCCTGACCGGCGTGGTCGCCACGCCGGCCTGGCGGCACAAGCCCAGCTGGTACCTGGTCGCTACCGGGGACAGGATGATTGCACCGGCGATGCAGCGCGAGATGGCCGGACGCGCGGGCTCGACGGTGGTCGAAGTCGCCGGCAGCCATGCCATTTACATTTCGCAAGCCCATGCGGTGGCATCGCTGATACGCAAGGCCGCTGCGAGCATTGCCGGCGACTAGGCCAGGCTACGGGACGTTGCATCAGGACTTGGCAGCCGCATCCAATGTCTTGATGATGGCTTCTTGAAATTGCACCGGTTCATCCTGGTGTATCTGATGGCCGGAATGGTCAAAGAAAAACAGCCCCTTCTTTGGCGCCTTCAAGGTGTCGAAATACGCTTGCGTGATTCTGGTCGAGGTCTGGATATCGTTCTTGCCGACGAAGAAATACACGGGGCAGTCGACGCTCTTCAAGGTCTTCGGCAGATCGATGTGCATGACCTCGTTCCAGACGGGCGACCAGGTTTTTGACCATTGCAGAAAACCCGTCTTGAAGCCCTCGCTCGTGGCAAATGCCTTGCCATCCTTGTAGAAAAGCCATTTTCTTAAATAGAACATGCTTTCGTCGCTGGCAAAAGGGAAACTGATGCTGTCCAGTTCCTGGCTGGCGACGGCATTGTCCTTGAAGTGCGCTTTCAAGGCTTGCAGCAATTCCTTCTCGCTTTCCAGCTGGCTCACGACAGGATTCGACGCGAAATAGGCATGCAGCAGTTCCGGGTGATGCTTGACGATATAAAAGCCCAGGACGTTGCCCCAGGAACTGCCCAGCAAGTATATCTTGTCCTGTTTTAATTCCTTGCGCAGAAATTGGATGACTTGATACGTGTCCTGCTCCATCTGCCCGACGGATGGCTGCGTGGGCGACGGATTCAGTTTCAGGGTTTTTCCCGCGTCCCGCTGGTCCCATTGCACAATCGTAAATCTGCTCTTCAGGATATTCGTAAAGGCATCCGCGCCCTTGATCATGGAGCTTCCCGGGCCGCCCGATAAAAACAGCAGGACGGGTTTGTTCACATCGTCCGTCCTGATTTCCACTACTTGCTTGATGCCGCCGATGTCGGGCGTCAGGGTGGTGCTGACTTCCGTGGAAACGGGTTTCGCTTCCGCCAAGGCTTGCGCCTGGCATGCGCAGAAGGGAAGCAGGGCGGTAAAGAGTACTGCCAATGTCATTTTTTTTATCATGGTGTGAGGGTCAGTTTCAGGTTGCTTGCAAGGGCGCCGCAGTTGAGCAGCTAGATGTCGCATGGTTTCCAGCGGGTACGTCGACATGCCTCCTTATTGGAAAGTTGGTTTTATGAAATTCATTGACCTTGCCCGGCATGCAGCCGCAACGCTTCCAGCGCCAGATAAGCGGGTTGCAATTGCGCGGCGATGGCGGCCAGGCCGCTTGCCGCGGGCATGGGCGGATCGCCGTGGTAAGCCGTGCCGTACTTCGCATGCACGCCGCCTTGCGCGCGCATCGCTTGCAACTGCGCCGCTGTGGGGGCGATGCCGAAGCGGGGCAATACATCGCTGAAGAGGATGTCTGGAAATTGCTTGTAGTCAATTAACTGCAGCTGGCCGGCGGCCGCATGGGGCCGTGCGGCGTCGAACAGGCTGGCCAGCACGAGACCGGTGTAGCCGTCGATATCACCGGGCGCCAGCTGGTGCGCGGGCAGCGGCAGCTGTGCCGGATGCAGCATGCCGGGCACCATTTGCGGACCGCGCTGGCGCTGGTGCGAGGCGAGCACGGCCAGCGGTTCGCGGTAGACGAACAGGCAGGGCGTGGCGGGAAACGCTTGCCGCAGCAAGTCCAGGCTGTGGATGTGCCAGCAGTCCAGCTTGATGACAAGGTGGGTCTCCGCGCCGGAGCGGCGCTGGCCCAGTGCCAGGATGGCCTGGCGCAGCAGGGTGATGCAGGCAGCCGCGTCGCCGCTGTCGTGATACAGGCGCAGCAGCGAGTCGATGACGGGCGGCTCGGACATGACTATGCATTGCGGCAAGGATGCCAGCAGCCGGCTCAGCAGGGTCGAACCGCAGCGCGAGACGTGAAAAATGAAAACGTCTGGCGCCAGGCCATCGGCGAGCGTAGTCAGCGCCGCCAGCGGCGTGCGGCAGACGCGGCGCTCCTCATGCGGCTGGCGCGCCAGCGTATTGACGAAGAAGGCGTCGCTGAAGACCGTTTCTCCCAGGTCGCGCCAGCACAGGGCGGCGCCGGCCAGCACATCATCGCGTTCCACGTACAGCGGATACCAGCCGCGCAGATCCATGCCCTCGTGCCACGTCACCGTCTCGCCCCTGGCCAGCAGACGTTCTTGCTGGGCAAGGCCCGGCGCGGCGCTCATGGCGCGCTCCCGTCGGCCAGCGCGGCCAATTCCCTGGCCAGCGCCAGGCTGGCAGGCGAGGGCGACAGTCGCAGTTGGGCGATGACGGCCCGCACATTGCCATCATTGATGCCGGGGTCGCCATATTTGGGGGGCGCTTTCGGCACGAAGCCGGCCGCGGCGAACAGTGCTTCGAGCCAGGCGTTGGTGACGCAGTCCAGCACGAGGTGGATGCGCGGCGCGCTTCCCTGGTTGTGTACCGCGTGCAGGCAGCTGGCATCCATGTACCAGGCGTGCCCGGCCGTGAAATGCACGCTCTCGCCATCGACGGTAAACAGCACCTGCGGCGAGGTGTGGATGGGGATGTGGATGCGGATCAAGCCATCAGCCAGCGACGTGCCGGCGTCGCGGTGCGCGCGGATGAGGGCGCCCGGCGCCAGCGCCAGCAGGCGCGCAGAGTTGATCTCGCAGGCAAAGCTGGCGAGCACATCGCGCAGGCCGGGACAGCGCGCCAGTTGCGGCGTGGCGGCGTAGGCGGCGCCGTCGACGGGCATGATGTGGCTGGCCTGGCCGCCGGCCGAACGCAGCGGCACGCAGCTCCAGCCGCTGTCGTAGGCGCCCGTATTGAAATGGCTGATCCATTCGCTGGCGGCGAACTGGTCGCTGTCGCGCTGCAGGCGCGCCACGTCAAAGCGTAGCGGCAACTGCAGCCAGGTGCTGGGCGTGCCGGGCGCCGGCACTACGGCGCGCTCCATTCCAGCTGTTCCTGGACGTCGTTTTCCCCGCGCAGGCGAAAACCCAGCCGCTGGTACAGCGCGCGCGCGGCGGCGTTGCTTTTGTTGACGGCAAGGTGGATGCGGCAATGCTCCGCGCCCGCTTGCGCCTGCAGGCCGCGCAGCACGGCGCTGCCGGCGCCCTGGCCTTGCGCGGCGGGCAGGATGGCGATATCGACCAGGTGCAGCACCTGATCCTGGCGGTCCAGGATCAGGCGGCCGATGGGGGTGTCGCCGTGCTGCAACACCAGATATGCGGCGTGCGGATACGCTTGCCGGTAGCCGTGGCTTTGCATGCGCCGCTGCATGGCGACCAGCTGTTCGATGACGGCGGGCTCGGCCGGCATCTGGCGCAGGTCGTCGCGCGTGGAGCTGTATAGCGCGGCGGCAAAGTCATCGTCGTCGTCGCGCTGGGCGCGCAACTGGTAGGGGGCGGAAAGCGGCAAGGCGTGCATCGGTGCTCCGGTAGGTTTGGCGGCTGATAGCGGATGGCGGCAAATGCGCAGGCGTTTATTTATTTGCTATGCTGCCAATTTTTCCCCGTACTTGCAATCATTTCAAGGAGGCCGCATGCATTCTGTCCGTATCCCGCTCCGCCAGCGGAGCTGCGCATGACGCCGGCACGCGCGGAACTGGCCGTCCTTGCGGCCGCCCTGTGCGATCCGCGGCGCTCCCTGGCCAGCCTGGTCGGCGAAACGGTGCGGCTGCGCCAGCTCGTCGAGCGCCACTCGCGCCTGTCCATGGACCGGCAGGATGGCTTGCGCGATGGCGAGAGTTTCCTGCCCAGCGGCTGGGCCATCTCGCCCGTGCAGGCGGGGCTGTGCGCGCGTGAGCCCTACCGCAGCGCCGCCTTCATCCAGGGCCTGGCGCTGGCCGTGCGCGAGCGGCTGGACGTGGGCGGCGGGCGGCCCGTGCGCGTGCTGTATGCGGGCTGCGGGCCATTCGCCTTGCTGGCCTTGCCCGTGATGGCCGTGTTCGATGCCAGCCAGGTGCAGTTTGCCATCCTCGACGTGCATGCCGAGACCCTGGCCTATGCGCGCGACCTGATTGCAGCCCTGGGCCTGGACGGCCACGTTGCCGCGTATGTTTGCGCCGACGCGGCCGCCTGGCGCATTCCTGCCGGCGCCATGCCGGACGTGATCGTCAGCGAAACCATGAATACGGCGCTGGGCAAGGAGCCGCAGGTGGCCATCCTGCGCAATCTGCACGCGCAGGCGCCCGGGGCGGCGCTGCTGCCGGCGGCCGTCACCGTGCACCTGGGCCTGGACCGGCGCAGCCCCGGCGAGCCGTGCGCCGACTGGGGGCGCGTGTTTGCCCTCGATGGTGACGCCATGCGCGCCTGGCAGGACGCACAGGACGGGCAGGGCGGCAGCTTGCCAGCCGCCAGCATCCGCTTGCCAGACGTGCTGGAGCAGGCGCCGCGCTTGCTGACGCGCATCCGCGTGCATGGCGATATCGTCCTGGGCGACCATGATTGCAGCCTGAACCTCCCGCTGGCGTTGCCGGGCAAGCCTGCCCTGGCCGGCGGCAGCGTGCTCGATTTCCATTACCGCCTGGGCGGCCAGCCGGGCCTGGCGTTTCGCCTGCGCGAAACGGCGCAATCGCACAAGGAAAATTCTCAGTAGTAATACTACATTGGCAGACAATTTACTTCTGTAGGATAATATGGAACCGGTTCCATATGCTCATATGCAATGTAACGCAATCATCGAAGTCAATAAAACCATAAGTCTTGCGGGAGTCTCATGCACCATCCAGACAGCGAACCATCTGCATCATCCGTTTCATCCCTTCCCCGCATCAGTCGCCGTCACGCCCTGATCGGCCTGGCCGCCTTGCTGGCGCAGGCCGGTTTCTGGAGCAATCCGCTCTCGGCCGCCATGCAGGCGCCAGCCAGCGCTGCGGCTGCCGGCCCGGCGCCCGCGACCATGCTGTTCTACACCTTGTCGCAAACCATCACGGGACACCGCGACCTGTCCGCCGCGACGGCGGCGCGCATCGAGCAAGCCATGCGCGCCAACGTGCCGGGCTTTGCCGATCATTTGCCACGGCTGGGCGCGCTGCTCGTCACGGGCCAGGAAGCCAAGGCGCTGCTGGCGGCCGCTACAGCCGCGGACGCCGGCTTGCGCGAGCTGGCGCTGGCCATCGTTGCCGCCTGGTACACGGGCACCGTCGCCGGCAACGCGGCGCGAGGCACGAAGTCCATCGTCGTCGCGTATGCGGAAGCCTTGATGTACCGCACGGTGGCCGATGGCCAGGTCGTGCCGACCTATTGCAATTACGGCCCCCTGTGGTGGCTGAAGGCGCCGCCGGCCGTGGGCGTCTCCGCGCCCGTGGCGCCAAAACCCGTAGCGGCCCCGGCCACCACCGGCACTCCCGAACCGAAAGGCAAGCAAGCAAAATGAAATCACCGCAATTCAAGAGTAATGGCGACGTCGTCGCCGATGTCGTCATCGTCGGCACGGGTGTCGTCGGCGCCATGATGGCCGACCAGCTGGCCGCGCAAGGCCATTCCGTGATCATGCTGGAAGCGGGCCTGCGCATCGAGCGGGGGCAAGCCGTGGAAAACTGGCGCAACATGCCGTTCGAAAACCGCGTCGGTTCCGACTTCCAGGGCCTGTATCCGCAGGCGGACAATGCGCCCGCGCCCCTGTATTTCCCAAAGAACAATTACGTGGAATTGTCCGGGCCCAACGGCAGCAGTTTCCAGCAAGGCTATCTGCGCACGGTGGGCGGCACGACCTGGCACTGGGCCGCGTCTTGCTGGCGCCATTTGCCGTCCGACATGCGCATGAAAAGCGATTACGGCGTCGGGCGCGACTGGGCCATTTCCTATGAGGAACTGGAACCGTACTATTGCCGCGCCGAGCAGGAAATGGGCGTGGCCGGCCCCAACGATCCCGCGCTGCAGTCGCCCAGCGAGCGCAGCGCGCCGTACCCGATGGACATGGTGCCCTGGGGCTATGGCGACAAGCGCTTCGCCGAAGTGGTCAACCCGCACGGCTACCGTTCCGTGCCGATCCCGCAAGGCCGCTCGACGCGCCCGTGGCAGGGCCGTCCCACGTGCTGCGGCAATAACAATTGCCAGCCGATCTGCCCCATCGGCGCCATGTACAACGGCATCCACCACGTGGAACGTGCCGAGCTGAAAGGCGCTGGCGTGCTGGCCGAGGCCGTCGTCTACCGCATCGACACGGACCAGAACAACCGTGTCACGGCCGTGCACTGGTATGACGCCAAGAAACAGTCGCACATGGCGACGGGCAAGGCCTTCGTGATTGCCTGCAATGGCATCGAAACGCCGCGTTTGCTGCTGCTGGCGGCCAACCAGAACAATCCGAACGGCATCGCCAACAGTTCGGACCAGGTGGGCCGCAACATGATGGACCATTCCGGTTTCCACTGTACCTTCCTCGCCAATGAGCCGATCTGGACGGGACGTGGCCCCGCGCAGAGCAGCTGCCTGGTGGGACCGCGCGACGGCGCCTTCCGCGCGCAGTATTCAGCCAACAAGATGATCCTGAACAATATCACCCGCGTGGGACCTGCTACGCAGCAATCGCTGAAGCTGGGCCTGGTGGGCAAGGACCTCGACGACGAGATCCGCCGCCGCGCCGCGTTCGGCGTCGATCTGTCGATCAGCCTGGAACCCTTGCCCGAAGCGCACAACCGCTTGACCTTGAGCAAGACGCGCAAGGACCCGCTGGGACTGGCCTGTCCCGACATTTACTATGACGTGGGCGACTACGTGCGCGATGGCGCAAAGGCCGCGCATGCGCAGCTGGAACACATCGGCAAGCTGTTCGGCGCCGTGGAATTCCATATCACCGACAGCCTGAATGCGAACAACCACATCATGGGCGGCGTCATCATGGGTTCGAACCGCGCCGACTCCGTCGTCGACGGCAATTGCCGCGCCCACGACCATGCCAACCTGTGGCTGCCGGGCGGCGGCGCCATGCCGTCGGCCAGCGTCGTCAACACGACACTCAGCATGGCCGCGCTCGGCTTGCGCGCGGCCGACGACATCGCCCGCACCTTGGCAAGGGAGGCCGCATGATGCGCCGTTTCTTGCTGGGTCTGACCCTGGCGGCCGGCTTGCCGCTGGCCGCGCGTGCTTTACCCCCTGTGCCGCCGGCGCCGCCCGTCACCCTGACGCCGGACCGTCCGGCCGCGCCTGCCGCTGCCCAGTCCGATGCGCGGCTGGAGCGGGGCCGCTACCTGGCCATCGCGGCCGATTGCATGGCTTGCCATACGGCCGCCGGCGGCAAGCCGTATGCGGGCGGCTACGCCATCGACTCGCCGCTGGGCACGATTTATGCGACGAACATCACGCCATCGAAAAAAGGCGGCATCGGGCATTACAGCGAAGCGGACTTTGCGCGCGCCCTGCGCGCAGGCGTGCGCGCCGATGGCAGCCATCTGTATCCGGCCATGCCCTACACCAGCTACGCGCAGCTGACGGACGGGGACGTGGGCGACCTGTATTACTACTTCATGCAGGCAGTCAAACCCGTCGATGAACCGGCGCGCCAGACGGCCTTGCCATTCCCGTTCAATGTGCGCCTGTCGATGCTGGGCTGGAACACCTTGTTCCTCGACAATAAACGCTTTGTGCCAGATCCAGGCAAGAGCGCGCAGATCAACCGCGGCGCCTACCTGGCCGAAGGCCTGGCGCACTGCAGCGCCTGCCATACGCCGCGCAACGCGCTGATGGCGGAAATTGGCAGCCAGACCCTGGCGGGCGCCTCGCTCGGTTCCTGGCATGCGCCGAACATCACGTCCGACAAGGTCAGCGGCATCGGCGCGTGGACGGATGCGGAGCTGACGGCTTACCTGAAGACGGGCCACGTGGAAGGCAAGGGACAGGCGGCGGGCGGCATGGCCGAAGCCATCCAGAACAGCCTGCAATTTTTGCGCGACGATGACGTGGCCGCCATCGTCGCGTGGCTGCGCACGGTGCCGCCCGTGCGCGCGCCGGGGCAGACCAAGCCCGCCTTCAGCCATGGCAGCGCGGCCAGCGAGGAAGCGGCGTTGCGCGGCATGGCCGGCGCCACCGAGCACCACTCGCTCAACAGCGGCGCCGTGCTGTTTTCCGGCTATTGCGCCAGCTGCCATTCGGCCAGCGGCGCCGGCAGCACGGGGCAAAGCTATCCGGCCCTGTTCAACAACACGGCGACGGGCGGCAGCACGCCAGCCAACCTGGTCTCGGCCATCCTGTTTGGCGTCGAGCGCAAGATCGAAGGGGAAGAGCACGAAGCGTTCATGCCCCGCTTCGACCAGCGTTCCTACGTGCAACCGTTGACGGATGAGCAGATCGCTTCGATCGCCAATTACGTGCTGAAACAGTATGGCAACCCGGAAGTGTCCGTCACGCCCGCCTACGTGGCGCAGGCGCGCAGCGGCGGCGAAAAACCGCTGCTGGCGCGCGTGCAGCCGTTCATGCTGCCGGGCGGCATCGTGGGCATCTTGCTGCTGATCGCGCTGTGCGTGTGGCTGCGCCGGCGCCGTCAAGTCAAGAAATAGGCATCGGAGCCGTGGAGTAGCGGCGGCGAATATGAACGTTGGGCGCAACTTGCAGTAAAATGCAGGCTGAAAAATGGTTACGAGCAATCGTAGCCATTTTTTATTCTGGCCCGATCCTGGCGATTGTTATCGTCTTATTTGAAAATTGACAATGTCCCATTCCCTGCATCACCAATTTTTGCGTTTCGCCGCCGTCGGCGCTTCCGGCACGGCCGTGCAATACAGCGTGCTGTGGGGCGGCGTGGAATGGGCCGGCATCAGCGCCGCCGTCGCTTCCGGCATCGGCTACATCCTCGGCTCCGTCGTCAACTACCTCCTCAATTACTTTTTCACGTTTAAGAGCGACAAGGGGCATGGCGAGGCGGCGTCCAAGTATTTCACCCTGCTGGGCATAGGCTGGTGCATCAATACGGGCCTGATGTGGCTGCTGGTACACCAGCTGGGCTGGTATTACTGGCTGGCGCAGGTGCTGGCGACGGGCATCGGGCTGGTGTGGAATTTCGCGGGCAGCCGTTGGTGGGCCTTCAAGCCGGCCGGCGCGCCGAGCAAGTAAGCAAGTAAGCAAGTAAGTAGTTGCAAGAAAAAAAGATGCGCATAGTCCAAGACCAGGCGCGCGGTTTTACCAAAACAAGGGGTTAATCATGCAGTTCCTGGAACGCTATTTCAAACTGAAGGACAACGGAACCAATGTGCGCACGGAGCTGCTGGCCGGCCTGACCACGTTCCTGACGATGGCCTACATCATCTTCGTCAACCCGACCATCCTCGGCGACGCAGGCATGCCGAAAGACTCCGTCTTCGTTGCCACCTGTCTGGCGGCCGCCATCGGCACCCTGATCATGGGCCTGTACGCGAATTACCCGATCGCGCTGGCGCCGGGCATGGGCTTGAACGCGTATTTTTCGTATGCGGTGGTGAAGGGCATGGGCATGAGCTGGGAAGTGGCGCTGGGCGCCGTCTTCATTTCCGGCTGCCTGTTCATCCTGGTGAGCCTGTTCAAGATACGCGAGATGATCATCAACAGCATCCCGCCCGCGCTGCGCACGGCCATCACGGTCGGTATCGGCCTGTTCCTGGCCATCATTTCGCTGAAAAGCGCCGGTATCGTGGTGTCGAACCCCGCCACCATCATCGCGCTGGGCGATTTGCACAAGGCGGCGCCCATCCTGGCCATCCTCGGTTTCTTCATCATCGTCGCGCTGGACCGCCTGAAAGTGCCGGGCGCCATCCTGATCGGCATCCTCACCATCACCATCGCCAGTTTCTTCGTCGGCGGCAACCAGTTCAACGGCATCGTCTCCGCGCCGCCCGCCATCGAACCGACCCTGTTCAAGCTCGACATCATGGGCGCGCTGTCGATCGGCATCGTCAACGTGGTGCTGGTATTTTTCCTGGTGGAATTGTTCGATGCGACGGGCACCCTGATGGGCGTGGCCAACCGTGCCGGCTTGTTGAAAGACGGCAAGATGGAACGCATGAACAAGGCCTTGCTGGCCGACAGTACGGCGATCGCGGCCGGCGCCTGCCTGGGCACGTCCAGCACCACGGCCTTCGTGGAAAGCGCTGCCGGCGTGCAAGCGGGCGGCCGCACGGGCTTGACGGCCGTCGCCGTCGCGCTGCTGTTCCTGGGCAGCCTGTTCTTCGCCCCGCTGGCGCACACGGTGCCGCCGTACGCGACGGCGCCCGCGCTGCTGTACGTGGCTTGCCTGATGCTGCGCGAACTGACCTTCATCGACTGGGATGACAGCACGGAAAGCATCCCTGCCGCCATCACGGCGCTGATGATGCCGTTTACGTATTCGGTGGCCAGCGGCGTGGCGTTCGGCTTCATCACCTATGCGGTATTGAAACTGTTGACGGGCAAGGGCAAGCAGGTATCGGTGGTGGCCTACATCATCGCCGCCATCTTCCTGTTCAAGTTTATCTACCTGGGCGAATAGCCAGTTTGCCGGCAAGCAGTGACAAGGCCGCCCGTGCACCAGCAGGGCGGCCTTTTTTTTTGGCGCCGCTTACATCAGCAGCGCCGCCACCAGGTCTTTCCTGGCGTCACCGGCGCTGCCGTCGAAGCGCAAGGCCGCTTCCACGTGCGCCAGGTGTTCGACCATCAGGCGCGCCGCCAGGTCCGCGTCGCCGCTGCGCGCCGCCTCGAGAAAACGGCCGTGTTCGTCGCACGAGCAGGTGGCGGCGTGGCCCGACTGGTACAGCATGGTGATGAGCGAGCTGCGGCCCACCAGTTCGCGCACGATGTCGCGCAGCACGGCGTTGCCGGCGATATCGGCCAGCAAGACGTGGAAGTCGCCCAGCAGTTGCGAGCGCAACGGCGTCGCTTGCGCCAGCGCAAGGCGCTCCGCTTTCAGGTGCCGTTCCAGCATCTTGTAGTCGGCAGGTTTGGCCCGGGCGACGAATTCGCGCGCCAGGGCCGCTTCGATGACGCGCCGCGCGGCAAAGATGTCGCGCGCCTCCGCTTCGGTGGGCTGGCTGACGAAGGCGCCCTTGTCGGGCACCATGCGTATCAGTTTGTCTTTCGAGAGTATGAGCAGGGCGGCGCGGATCTTGGTGCGGCTGACGCCATACAGCCGGCACAGCGCCTCTTCGCGCAGCCGCGTGCCGGGCGGTAACTGGCGCGCCACGATGGCGGCCGCCATATGCTCGGCAATTTCCGCCGAGCTGTCGCCGCTGCCGGGCTTGTCCACCAAGGATGCGCTTGATTCTGTCATGTCGGGTGAGAGCAGTCAGCCAGGGGCAAGGTGAACCTTGCAAGCGCATGTCCGCGCGGCGGCGTGGTTGACGCCCCGCTGCCGGCATGCCGTGAGTGCCTTGCGTGTCAGCAAGGCCTGGCTATTCTACTATCTTGCGTGGCGCCGCGCAGACGAACCCAGCCACCTGGCAAGGCTAAGTAATCCTCAGGAAATTATTGTGAATTTATGACGAACAGAACCGGATGCTATGCAAGGCGCCCGCTGCGACGCAGTGCGAGCACTGCTAGCAGCGGGCAACGCCGCAGAGCGCCGGTTATGGAAGTCAGAAATCATGGGGGTTACTTAGACACCCACCTGGTCATCCGCTACCCGGCCGCGCTGTACTTTTTTGTCGGCAAGCACCGGCCGGAACTGGCGCGCCACATTGAAACAGGGCTGGAAACCATGCTGGCCGATGGCAGTTTCGCGCAGCTGTTCCAGCAGCATTTCGGCCGCCTCGCGGATGGCCTGAAGCTGCCCCAGCGCCATGTGCTGGAACTGATCAATCCCGACTTGCCGGAAGAGACGCCGCTGGCGCGCAAGGCACTTTGGTATCGTCCAAAGCATTACTAATGGTTTTGTTGATCTATGTCAAACAGCCGCCGCAATCGTGCGCAGGATGTTTGATGAAACGCAAAGCGAGTTCAACAGAACACCTGTTGACACTTATAAAATTTTCGCCGAACATCATTCTACTTTGCAACACTTTGCAATACTTTCCCAGCGAAAGCCGCCATGGCAGCTGTCGTGCGGGACCCGTGCGCCCGTTCAACGGCAAGCCGCCGCCAGCCACCGAACGCCCTGTTCCCTTGTAACCATCCGTTATCTTTTCGAAGGTTTGCCCATGCTCGATTCGATCGCGTCGGTATTGCACCAGGTGCCGGAACTGGCCCTGTTCCTGGCGCTGGCCCTCGGTTACGCGGTAGGGCAGATACGCTTCGGCCCCATCCAGCTGGGCGGCGTGTGCGGCACCCTGATCGCCGCGCTGCTGATCGGCCAGCTGGGCATCACGCTGGACGCCAGCGTCAAGAACGTTTTCTTCATGCTGTTCATCTTTGCCCTCGGCTACGCGGGCGGTCCCCAGTTCTTTGCCAACCTGAATGCCAAGGGCTTGCGCCTGGGCATACTTTGCCTGATCGAAGTGGTGGTGGTGCTGGCGCTGGTGTTGCTGGCCACGCGGTTGCTGGGCCTGGACCAGGGCACGGCAGCCGGCATGATGGCGGGCGCGGCGACGGAATCGGCCGTCGTCGGCACGGCCACGGACGCCATCTCGAAGCTGGCGCTGCCGGCCGCCCGCATCGCCGAACTGCAAGCCAACGTGGTCACCGCGTATTCCATTACCTACATCTTCGGCCTGATCGCCATCGTCATCGTCACCAGCCAGATTTTTCCGCTCTTGCTGCGCGTCAACCTGCGCGAGGAAGCGGACAAATTATGGGCAAAGATGGGCGGCGCGCACACCGATGGCGACGGGGTGCAGGCGACGCCGGAAATGGTGGGCCGCGCCTACCGCATCAGCCGGGGGGCCGGGCGCCGCCTCGATGCCTTGCAGCATATTTTTGCGGGCCGCGCCAGCATCACGCGCGTGCGCCGGCACGGCAAGGTATTGCCTTTGGAACCGGCACTGCGCCTGCGCAACAATGATGAGGTGCTGGTGATCGGCCACCGTCCCGCGCTGGTGGCGGCCGAAGCCATTCTGGGCGAGGAGTTTGCCGACACGACGGGCTTGAACATGGCCGTTTCCGCCGTCGAAGTGGTGCTGCAGCAAGCTGCGCTGGTGGGCCAGCCCTTGCGCCAGCTGGCCTTGCCTTCCGGCGTGCACGTGGCGGCCGTCGTCCGTGGCGAGCACAGCATGCCGCCCTTGCCCGACCTGGCCCTGCAGCGCGACGACGTGCTGCGCCTGTATGGCACGGCGGAAGGGCGCGAACTGAACACGGCCTTGGCCGCCATCGGCAAGCGCGTGCCCACCGGGGACCGCAGCAATATCGTCTACGCCAGCATCGGCATCGTGCTGGGCGTGTATATCGGCGGCTTTACGGCCAGGCTGGGCGGCATCCCGTTTTCGCTGGGCACGGGCGGCGGCGCCTTGCTGACGGGCCTCGTGTTCGGCTGGTACCAGGCGCGAAAACCTGGCATGCCGGGCATCCACCCCAGCGCGCTCGACATGATGAAGGATATCGGCCTGGCCACCTTCATCGCCTGCGTGGGCCTGGCGTCGGGACCGCAGGCGATCGACCTGATCCGGCAGTACGGCCTGTCGCTGCCCTTGATGGGCGTGTTGATCGCCGTCATCCCCGCTTCGATTTCCTTGCTGGTAGGCCACTTTTTCCTGAAGCTGGAAGCGCCCGTGCTGCTGGGCGCCATCGCCGGCCAGCAGTGCAGCACGCCGGCGCTGTCGGCCGTGCAGAACGCGGCCGGCAATTCCACGCCCTTGCTGGGCTACACGATCACCTATGCGATCTCGAACGTGGTGCTACCCCTGCTGGGGCCGCTCATCGTGGCCCTGGCCGGCTCGGTGCACGCATGAGCTGCCCGCCAGGGCACACGCAGTAAAGAATTCCTTCAACACGAAAGGCGGTCAGCATGGAATGGTTGCATGAGTTATTCAAGAAGTCGCCCGAAATTGCCTTGTTTCTCTCCCTGGCAGTGGGTTACTACATCGGCAAGATCAAGTTCGGCTCGTTCCAGCTGGGCGGGGTCGCCGGTTCACTCCTGGTGGCGGTCCTCGTCAGCCAGGTGGGCGTGGCCATCGATCCCGGCGTCAAGTCGGTGCTGTTTGCGCTGTTCATCTACGCGGTCGGCTATGAAAGCGGACCGCAATTCTTCAATTCCCTGGGCCGCCAGTCCGTGCGTGAAATCATCCTGGCCGTCGTGCTGGCCGTGACGGCGCTGCTGACCGTGGTCATCATGGCCAAGGTCTTTGGCCTGGACAAGGGCCTGGCGGCCGGCGTGGCGGCGGGCGGCTTGACGCAGTCGGCCATCATCGGCACAGCCGGCGACGCGATCACCAAGCTGGGTCTCGCGGCCGACGAGGTGGCGCGCTTGCAGGGCAACGTGGCCGTCGGCTATGCCGTGACGTATGTGTTCGGCTCGTTTGGCGCCATCATCGTCTGCGTCAACATCTTGCCCAAGCTCATGGGGCGCACCATCCGCGAAGATGCGATCAAGGCGGAAACGGCGCTGCAGGCGGGCGTGCAGGTGCTGGGGCCGGGCCAGACGCCGGCCGCGCCCGACTTGATCGGCCGCATCTATGCCGTGGGGCCGGGCGCCGGCCGTACGGTGGCGGAAATCGAAAGCGCCAACCCGAACACGGCGATTACCATCGAGCGCGTGAAACGCAACAGCCAGATCATCGACGTCAGCCCGGACCTGGTGCTGGCAGCCGACGATATCGTGCTGCTGGTGGGCCGCCGCGAAGCGATGCTCAGCGTGTCTTCCCAGCTGGGCAAGGAATTGCATGCCGTCGAAGGCATGGAACTGGTGATGCAGCGCCGCGACATGGTGCTGACCAACAAGGCTTACCACAACAAGACGGTGGGCGAAATCCGCAGCGCGACGGCGCCAGGCGTGCGTCACGGCATCTTTGTCGTGCAACTGAGCCGCATGGGCAAGATCCTGCCCATGCAATCGGAAACCGTGGTGCAGACGGGCGACGTGGTGACCATCTATGGCGCCGAGCAGGACGTCAAGCGCGTGGCGGCCGAAGTGGGCTATATGATCGTGCCGAGCGCCAAGACGGACTTCGTCTACATGGGCGCCGGCCTCGTCGTCGGCCTGCTGGTCGGCTTGCTGGTGGCGCGCATCGGCTCGATTCCGCTGACCCTGGGCAGCGGCGGCGGCGTGCTGCTGTCGGGCCTCGTGTTCGGCTGGTTCCGCGCCAAGCGCCAGACGTTTGGCTACATGCCCAGCGGCGCCGTGCAAATTCTCAAGGATCTGGGCCTGGCCGGCTTCGTTGCCGTCGTCGGCCTCACGTCCGGCCTGCAAGCCGTGCAAACCGTGCGCGAACACGGCCTGACCCTGTTCGGCGTGGGCGTGGTGGTGACCATCCTGCCGATGATTTTGACCATGCTGATCGGCCGTTACATCTTGCGCTATGACAACGTGGCCATCTTTGCGGGCGCCCTGTCCGGCTCGCGCAGCGCCAATCCCGCGTTCGGCGAAGTGCTGAACGCGGCGCAAAACTCGATTCCCACCGTTCCCTTTGCCATCACCTATGCCTTGGCCAACGTTTTCCTGACCTTGCTGGGGCCGCTAGTCGTGGCCTTCGTCTGAGTCAGCGAGTATCCGTACTATCCAGGCCGCCCGCACGGGGCCTCCTCACTTGTCTAATAAGGAGTAGCAAAAATGGATTTCAGTAACCCAAGCAAACTCGCCCTGTTGAGCCCCTTCGAATTGAAGGATGCGCTGATCCAGACGGCCAAGCAAAGCAACCGTCTGATGCTGAACGCGGGCCGCGGCAACCCGAATTTCCTGGCGACCACGCCGCGCCACGGCTTCTTCCAGTTTGGCCAGTTCGCGATGACGGAGGCGGAACGCTCCTACGTGTACATGGAGGGCGTGGGCGGCTTCCCCACGCGCGAGGGCATCGAGGCGCGCTTTGAAATCTTCGTGCGTAAACATGAAGGCAACCCGGGCGCGCATTTCATCGAGGCGGCCGTATCGTATGTGCGCGACCAGCTGGGCCTGAGCGCGGGCGACTTCATCTATGAAATGTGCGAAGCCATTCTCGGCTGCAACTATCCCGTGCCGGACCGCATGCTGCGCCTGTCCGAGAAAATCGTCGGCCAGTATATCCACCGCGAAATGATCGGCGAGCACCCGTTCGTCGGCAATTTCGACATGTACGCGGTCGAGGGCGGCACGGCGGCCATGACCTATCTGTTCGCCAGCCTGAAATCGAACCACATCATCCAGGAAGGCGACACCATCGCCCTGGGCATGCCGATCTTCACGCCCTACATCGAGATTCCGCAGCTCAATGATTACAAGCTGAACACCGTGCATATTGATGCGCCGCAATCGAACAATTGGCAATTCACAAAGAAAGAGCTGGACAAGCTGCTGGACCCGAAAGTGAAAGCTTTCTTCCTCGTCAACCCCAGCAATCCGCCATCCGTCAAGATCGACGACGAGACCCTGGAATACATCGCCAAGATCATCAAGAAGCGCCCGGACTTGATCATTCTGACCGATGACGTGTATGGCACCTTCGCCGACAATTTCGTCTCGCTGTTTGCCATTTGCCCGTTCAACACCATCCTCGTGTATTCGTTCTCGAAATATTTCGGCGCGACGGGCTGGCGCATGGGCGTGGTGGCCACGCACGAAAACAATATCCTGGACGAAAAGATCGCCAAGTTGCCGGAAACCGTCAAGAAGCAGCTCGATGCGCGTTATCACTCCATCACCACGGAGCCGCGCAAGCTGAAATTCATCGACCGCCTGGTGGCCGACAGCCGCACCGTGGCGCTGAACCACACGGCCGGCCTGTCCACGCCCGTGCAGGCGCAGATGACTTTGTTCTCGCTGTTCTCGCTGATGGATGAAGAGCAAAAGTACAAGCAATCGATGAAACATATCGTGCTGCGCCGCAAGCAGGCGCTGTACCGCGAACTGGGCTTGCCGATGGTGCACGACGCCAATTCCGTGCGCTACTACCATTTGCTGGACATGGAATCGCTGGCCGCGCAAATGCATGGCGAGGAATTCTCGCAGTGGCTGCTGAAAAAACTCAAACCCAATGAAGCGTTGTTCCGCCTGGCCGAGGAAACGGGCGTCATCCTGCTGCCGGGCCGCGGCTTCGGCACCACGCATCCGTCCGGCCGCGTCTCGCTGGCCAACCTGAACGAGTACGACTACGCCAACATCGGCCGCGCCATCCGCAGCATGGCGTCCGAGTTCTTTGCCGTGTTCGAAAAGGAAAAGGAAAAGGGCGGCAAGAAGGCCAAGAAGTAAGCCGCTAGAAGCTTAGGCTGAGTAAACGGGCGCCCCGCATGAGGCGCCCGTTTTTGTCTGTCAGCTTGCGTAACCAATAGTGCAGGCTGGAATAGACATCCATGGATATAATTGCTATTGTGAAAGTATAAACATGGCAACCCCGTGCTTTCCCCTCATTCATTGACTGGACGCTACATGGGCAGATTGCAAGGACACTTATCATTATTGCTGGCGGGCGCGCTGGGCGCGGCCATGCCCGCCCTGGCGGAACCGCTGACATTTAACGAAGCGCTGCAGCAGGCGGCCAAGGCGTCGGGCACGGTGCAGGGCGCCGCGCTCGACGTGCGCGCGAAAACCCTCAAGGCCGAGGCGTTGTCGAACATCGACGGTCCCTCCGTGGACTTGACGGCGTTTCGCGGCCGCCTGTCGACGGACTTGAACATCGATACGAGCGGCTTGTCCGGCGTGGTGGGCGGCATCGAGTCCGTGCTGCCATCGATCCCCGGCTTGCCCAAGCCACAGATTCCCAATTCCCTGAGCCGCGAAGTGGTGACGGACCTGACCTCGTTCGGCTTGCTGGGCATGTGGCCCATCTACACGGGCGGACGGCTGGACGCCGTCAAGGGCCTCGCTTCGAGCCTGACCCTGGCCGCGCAGGCCGAGCGGACGGAAGCGGAAGAGCAGCTGGCCACCCTGGTGGCGCAGCGCTATTTCCAGTTGCTACTGGCCAAGCGCGTGGTGGCCGTGCGGGCCGAAGTGACGGCCGGCGTGACGCAGCACCAGCGCGATGCGGCCAAGCTGGAAAAGGGCGGCCTGATTTCGCGCGCGGAACGCCTGCGCGCCGATGTGGCCCTGGACAGTGCCCGCAGCGATGAGGCGCAGGCGCGCAGCGACGAGGAAATCGCCCAGGTGGCGCTTGACCGTTTGCTTGCCGTCAATACGCAAGTGCTTCCCAGCACGCCTTTGTTCGTCAACAGCTTGCCGGTGGGTACTTTGCAATCGTTCATCAGCACGGGCATGCGCGAAAATGCGAACTGGAAAAAGATCGACAGCAAGCGCGTGCAGGCCGAGCAAGCCCTGAAGCTGCATGGCAAGGAATACGCGCCCACGGTGTTTGCCATCGGTAATTACAATTTGAATCGCGGCAATGAAAAACTCGTGCGTTCGAACTGGGCCATCGGCCTCGTCGTGGCCGTGCCGCTGGTGCACCGCATCAACACGGGCAAGATGATCGCCGCCGCCAAGCTGGACCAGGAGCGCGTGGAAGTGGTGGCGCGCCAGGCCGAGCGCGACATTCCCACGCTGATCGAAAAGAACTGGCGCGCGCTGGAAAACGCGCGCATCCAGTACCTGTCCACGGCCTCGTCGGTGGAACTGGCGCGCGAGAATATCCGCTTGCAAACAGTTGCCTTCCAGCAAGGGCAAGTGACGTCGCTGGAAGTGGTCGACGCGCGCCTGAACCTGGCGAAGGTCGAGACCCAGCGCGCGCAGACGGCCTATAACTATGTGATGGGGCTGGCGCAATTGCTGGAAGCGACGGGCGAGACGCAGCGCCTGGGCAGCCTGGCGGCCGCGGCCGATATCCAATTACCTGTGGAAAAATAATAATGAGTACTTTCAAAAAACCATTGGCCATAGTCGCCGCTGTCATCGTTCTGGGCTTCGTGGGCTGGGGCTTGTACCAGGCGTTCCAGCCGCAGCGCCTGCCTTTGCAGGGACAGATGGATGCGCAGGAAGTCAATGTGTCATCGAAAGTGCCGGGCAGGGTGGGGCAGCTGTACGTCAAGCTGGGCCAGACGGTGCCGAAAGGCGAGCTGCTGTTCCAGCTGACGAGTCCGGAAGTGGATGCCAAGGTTGCGCAAGCGACGGCCGCCACGCAGGCAGCCGATGCCGTGGCGCAAAAGGCGCAAGCGGGTGCGCGGCCCGAGGAAATTGCCGCCGCGAAAGCGAACTGGGAGCGGGCGCAAACGGGCGCCACCATCGCCAAGACCACATACACCCGCGTCAACAATATGTACGAGCAAGGCGTGATTGCCCAGCAGAAACGCGACGAGGCGCAAGCGCAATGGCGCGCCGCCGACCAGCTGGCGCAAGCTGCCCGCGCCCAGTTTGATATGGCGCAAAAAGGTGCCCGTCCGGAAGACAAGACGGCCGCCGCCGCCCAGGCGCGCCAGGTGGGCGCCGTGCTGACGGAAGCGCAGGTCGCCCTGGCGGAAACGAAGATCGCCGCGCCCCTGGCCGGGCAGGTCAGCAAGATCCAGATACAACCGGGCGAACTGGCGCCGCAAGGTTTCCCGGTGATCACCCTGGTGAATCTCGATGATGCCTGGGCCGTGCTGCAGGTGCGCGAAGATGAAATGGCCGCGTTCGCCATGGGCAGCACGCATACGGCCAATGTGCCGGCGCTGAAACAGCAAGTGAGCTTCAAGGTCAGTTCCGTGGCCGTGCTGCCCGATTTTGCCACGTGGCGCGCGGCGCGCCCGGGCGGCACGGATTTGCGCACGTTTGAAATCCGGCTGCGTCCCGCCATCAAGGTCGAGGGTTTGCGTCCGGGCATGTCTGTCGTGTTTCCACCGCTCTGATACGCGATGAACGAAGCGGATAAGGGGCCGGATTCAGCGCTGGCACGCGAGTGGCGGCGCCTGCGCGGCGATTTCTGGGATCTGGGCATGCTCAGCTGGATTCCCGTCGTGCTGTGCGGCATGCTGTGGCTGGTGTTTTCCGCCGGCATCGCGCGCGACTTGCCCATCGTCGTCATCGATAACGACAACTCCACCTTGTCGCGCCAGCTCACGCGCTGGCTCGACGCGTCGCCGGGCATCGCAGTGGCGGCGAAAGTGGCCTCCAGCGATGAAGCCCTGCACCGGCTGCGCGAACGCACGGCGTACGGCTACCTGCTGATCCCGAACGATTTCGAACAGAAACTGCTGGGCGGCCGCCAGGCCACCGTGCAATGGCTGTACAACGCGCAGTTTTCCTCGCACGCGGGCGCCTTGCTGCGCGACGTGCGCACGGTCAGCACGACCTTGTCGGCCGGCATCGAGATGACGGCGCGCGTCAAGAAGGGTATGTCGGGCGTGCAGGCGGCGGCCCAGTTCGAACCGATACGCACGACACTGAACAGTTTATACAATGAAAACACCAGCTATGAAGCATTTTTAACGTTGGCCCTGATGCCGGCCATGCTGCAGATTTTCATCGTCGTCGCCGTGGTCACGAGCATCGGGCGTGAGTTGCGCGACGGTACGGTGCCGCAATGGCTGGCCTCGGCCAACGGCAGCTGGCTGCGCGCCGTCGGCGCCAAGCTGCTGTTTCCCGTGATCGCCTACTGCGCGCTGGCGCTGCTGTACTTGCTGTTCTTCAGCCTGGCGCGGGGCTGGGCCGTGGCGGGCAGCTTGCCGGCCTTGCTGCTGAGCATGCTGCTGCTGGTGCTCGCGTATTGCGGCCTGGCCACCTTGCTGATCGCCGCCACGCTATCCCTGCGCCTGGCCTTGTCGGGCGCGGCATTTATTACCGCACCGGCCTTCGCGTTCGCGGGCCAGGCTTTCCCCTTGATGGCCATGCCGGCGCCGGCGCGCGCCTGGGCGGAAGCCTTGCCGCTCACGCATTATCTGCAATTGCAAACGAAATACTGGCTGGCGGGCGCGCCGTGGCGCTATGGCATGCAGGAAATGCTGATACTGGCCGGCTTTGCCATCGGCTGCGGCGCCGTGGGCGTATTCCTGCTGGCGCGCCGCGCGAATGCGCCTGCCGCCTGGGGGCGCGCATGATGTGGAGCGCCTTTCTCGCCACCTGGCGCGCCATGCTGACGGACAAGGGCGCGCTGACCTTGCTGTTTGTCGGCGGCATCATCTATTCCTTCTTCTATCCCTTGCCATACTCGACGGAAATCGTCCAGCGCGTGCCCGTGGCGGTCGTCGACCAGGACCGCAGCGCCATGTCGCGCCAGCTCACCCGCTTTGCCATGGCCCATCCCTCCTTGCAGGTGATCGCCGTCACGCCGGACTTGCCGGTGGCGCAGGATTTATTGTGGCGCGACCAGGTCATGGGCGTGCTGATCCTTCCCGACGGCTTGCAGACGGACGTGCTGGCCGGCCGCGCCGCCCACGCGCAGGTGGCGGGCAATGGCTTGTATTTGATGCTGAACAAGGTGGCCTTGAATGGCCTGGCCGAAGTGGTGGGCACGGTGTCGGCCGGAATCGAGTTGAAACGCCTGGGCGCGGGCACGCCGTCCACCATCCAGGCCAACCAGCAGCGCTCGCCCATCGCCTTTGACGCCGTGCCCTTGTTTAACGTCAAGGAAGGCTATGGCGCGTATGTCGTGCCGGGCGTGGCGACCTTGATCGTGCAACAGACCTTGCTGATCGGCATGACCATGCTGTTCGGCACCTGGTATCAGCGCAAGAGCTTCCCGCTGGCAGGCCGGCGCACGGCGGGCGGCTATGCGGGCATGCTGCTGGCGTTTGCCTGCGTCGCCTTTCTCAACTGCTGCTATTTCTTCGGCTTCGTCTTCTGGTTCCAGGATTACCCCCGTGGCGGCAACTTTGGCGGCATGCTCTTGCTGCTGGTGCTGTTCTCGCTGGCGGAAGCGGCCTTCGGCATGCTGCTGGGCATGCTGTTCCGCACGCGCGAGCGGGGCACGCAGCTGATGATCGCCACCTCGATGCCCGTGCTGTTCCTGGCGGGCCTGACCTGGCCCGTGTCGTCCATGCCCGTCGTGCTGCAATGGCTGCGTTGGCTGCTGCCGTCCACGGCCGGCATCCAGGGCTTTGTTGCGCTCAATCAAATGGGCGCCTCGCTGCATGAAATTCGCCATGAAGTGGCGGGCTTGCTGGCCTTGCTGCTGGCCTGCGTGGCGCTGGGCTGGTGGCGCTGGCGCAAGCTGGAGGAAACGGTTGTCGATTTGAACAAGGCGTAGTGGGAACGATATGCAATAATTTCGTTTCCCTCACGTTGCCTGTACATTATGTCAGCCTTTAACTTGTTCCAGCGTCTTTCACAAGCCCCCACCAAGCCCAAGGCGGCCCCCGTTGCGCGGCAGTTCGACGTGGCGGACCTGTACCAGGGCCCCATCGCGCTGGGAGCGGAAGGCGAGGCGCAAGCGCGGCCTTTCGATGAAAAGCTGCGCCAGGCGTATTTCTGGATCGTCAACCACGCCATCATCAGCCCCCACTACGACATCGAGTACAACGACGGCCCGTCGCAGACGTACTCCGTGGGCGACAGCCGCCGTACATTGAATTTGCCGTCGGCACAAAGCTATTCCAGTTTTATTTTGCTGCCGCTGCTGACGTTTGCCACGCGCCGCAAATGCCTGTTCGTCGGCGGGCCGGGGCGGGGCAAGACGGCCAGCGCCTTGCTGATGGGCGTGCTCGCCGGTTCCACCGTCAAGGAGGTGAAACGCGCCATGCAGCACGGCCACCCGCAGATGACGGTGGCCGATTTGCTGGGCAATCCGCTGCCGGCGGACCTGGTCAACGCGCAAAGCATGGACGATATCCGCATCGCCTGGCGCGCCTGGCTGGGCATGCGCGTGAAGATCGTCGATGAATACAACCGCATCCCCACGCGCACGCAAAGCGCGCTGCTCACCGTCATGGGCGACAATTACGCGGAAGTGCTGAACCATATCTATGAATGCCCGGAAGCGGCCTGGTATCTGACGGCCAACGACGACCAGGGCGGCGGGACCTACCAGGTGATCGAGGCGCTGCGCGACCGGGTCGACGTGACGGTGCAGGCGCTGGCCTTCAATCCGCGCTTCCTGAATGAACTGCTGCTGCGCGTGGAAGAAAACGTGCGCCCCGAAGAGCTGGTGCCGCCCGATATCATCTTCACGGAAGGGGAGGTCGACCAGATCGGCGAGGCGATCCGCCAAGTGGGCATACCCGACGGCGTGCGCCGCCGCCTGGAATTCTTTGCCAGCCAGTTCGAGCTGTTCGAGACGGCCGGTGGCCAGTTCGAGTACATGACCAAGGATACGGCCCGCCTGGCCGGCGCCGACCGTGGCGCCGCGCAGGCGGCCGACAATGGGCGCGACCGTTTGAAGGATCTCGGTTGCCAGACCTTGAACGGCATCTCCGTGCGCACCCTGATGGCGCTCATGATCTACGCCAAGGCCATGGCATATTTTCGCGGCAATGGCGAGGTGGCGCTGGAAGACTTGCGCCAGGTACTGCCCTTCGTCCTGCACAACAAGCTGCAGCCGGACCCGGACGCGCCGTTTTTCGCGCTGCCGGAAAACGCCGCCTACCGCAGCGACAGGCTGGGCTGGCTGCGCCGCCTGTTCGACCTGTCCAACGATGAATTCAACCGCCTGGACCTGGACCGCGACGATCCCGTGGGCGCGCTGTCGGCCGAATTCGACCTGGGCCTCGACGGCGTCAGCGAGCGCGAAACCCTGGCGCGCCTGAACCGCATCGAAAAGCTGATCGGCGAACGTACGAAAGGGCGCAAGCTGTACGGCCCCCTGTACGACGATTTGCTCAAGCTCAAATACCTGCATCAGCGCTATACCAATTACCGCAGCTGGCTGCGTTCGCAATGAGCGTCCTGCACTGTCAAGGCTTCCTGGAAGCGCTGGTGCTACTGAATGGTGAAGCCAGCGACCTGTGCGCCAGCTACGAATTATCACGCCTGCCCGATGCGCCGGACCTTGCCACGGCGCTGGGCTTGCGCGTCGAGGATTATGCCTTGAACGTCATAGCACCCGCACGCGACTTGCCGGCGGCCTTGTGGCATATCAAGGCGGCGCCGTGCGCACGTGCGCAGCTGGAACAGGTGTGCCAGCGCTGGTTTTTCTCGTCGCGGCACATGCAGGCGGCGCCGGCCGGCCGCTTCCGCGCGCAGCTGGTGGCCGCGTTCACAGAGTCGCTCGACGAGGCGCTGGGCGGTTTTTCGCCGTACGCCGTGACGATGACACCGCCCGCCGGTTTCTGGTACGCGATCCACTGGGACGAGATCGCGTTCGAGCGTGATGGCGAGCGCTATCTGCTGCACTTTTCGCACAGCGACTGACGGGCCTCGATGATCTCTCCTGCCTTTGCTTCGATCCTTGCCAGCGGCCGCGCCCAGTTCAATGCGCGCGCACTGGAAGCGCGCCGGCGCTTTCCCGCGCTCGACATGGCCGCCTTCGGCGCCTTTTTGCGCGACGGCGTCGATCCGCTGGTGGTCGCCGTGGCCGCCGCCGCGCTTGAGCGCGTGGGCGGCGCGACCCTGGCCGCCTATGATATGGCATTGGAACTGGTGGGCCACGGCCTGGCCGGTCCGGCCGCAAAAAACCCGTTCCTGAACACCGTCTGGCGCGAGCTGGCGCCGCAGTTTGCGCCGCTGCTGGCGACGGCCCCCGTCGAGGTGCTGGGTATGCTCAGCAACGCCGCCGTCCACATCGCCTCCGTGGCGGGCGCGCGTCCCGCGCAGTGGCGGCGCGAGCTGGCCGCCCTGGCGCCGCGGATCGCCACGCTGGCGCAGCTGCGCGCCGTGGGCCAGGTGCTGGCCTGGCGTGCCGGCGTTGCGCATTTCCGCCTGGGCGCGCTGGCGGCCGCCGATACCTTGCCGCCCGCCTTGGCGCTGGCCGCCTTCGATGAACCCGGTGCGCAATGGCCGCAGGTGCATGCGCAGTTGCTGGGCAATCCGTGGCGCGGCAATGCGGAGGGCAGGGAGTTCGGCAGCTTCACAGGCCTCGGCGGCGCTTTCGGCACGCCGCCGCAGGTGCGCGCCACGCCGGATGGTTTTGTCGTGCGCAGCGCCGAACGCCATTACCTGCTGGTGGCCGACGCCTATGGCGCCGTGCTGCATGGCGCCACGGCGCAGGAGTTTGATCAGGCGCAAATGGGCATGCCGACGTCCGTGCGCGTGGATGGCGCCAGCGTGCAGATTGGCGCGCGCCGCATCGAACTCGATGTGCCGGCCGGCGACATCGCCCTTGCCGCCAATGCGCACACGCTGGCCGTCACCTCGCCCTGGACGCATGCGATTCGCCTGCTGCCGCTCGCATGAAGAAGGATGCCGACACCGCGCTGATCGACGCCTGGCGCGCCGCCTGGCCCGAAGCCCTGGCCGTGTGGAGCAAGTTCACGCGCTTGCGCGACCCCAGCCTGTGCGCCAGCCGCGTCGAGGCCAGCAAGCAGGGCTTGTCCGGCAGCTTCGCCATGATCCGCCTGCTGGACCAGAGCGTGGTGGTGGACTTGCCGCTGGTGACGGAGCTGGGGCTGGACGACTATGCGCTGGAAATCCTCGCGCATGAAATCGGCCACCATATCCTCGCGCCGGGCAGCGCCGGCGACCAGTTCCGCCTGCTGGCGCGCATGCGCCGTGCCTTGCCCACGCTGGAACAGCACGCGCCCATGGTGGCCAATCTGTACACGGACCTGTTCATCAACGACCGCCTGCAGCGCCAGGCGAATCTGCGCATGGCCGACATCTACCGCAAGCTGCGGCAGGGGCGCACGGCGCAAGCTGACGCCAAAAGCGGCGGCGTGTGGACCTTGTACATGCGCATCTATGAAAACCTGTGGCAGCTGGAAAAGGGCGAACTTGGCGGCGCAGGGGCTGAGAACGAGGCCGACGAACGCCTGGACACGGATGCCTGGCTGGGCGCGCGCCTGATACGCGTGTATGCGAACGACTGGATGCTGGCGGCGGGCCGCTTCGCCACCTTGCTGCTGCCCTATCTGGTCGACGATACGGATGCCTTGAGCCCGAGCCGCTATCTGCAAGACACGCGCGACGCGGCCCGTGGCTGCCAGACGTATGGCGCGCAGCAGATCGAGGATGACGAGGAGGGCGGCGCCATCCATCCCGTGCACGACAAGCGCATTTCCGGCCTCGATGGCGAGGAGCCGCCAGGCGAGGCGCCGGCCAGGCAGGGCGGCGGCCAGCTGCGCGAACCGTTCGAGCTGGGCGACATTTTGAAGGCCTCGGGCATCGATCTGAGCGACCATGAAATCGCCATCCGCTACTACCGCGAGCGGGCCTTGCCGCACCTGGTGGCGTTTCCCAGCCGCCCCGCGCCCGAATCGCAGGAGCCGCAGATGGAGGGGTTGGAGCCGTGGGAAATCGGCGACCCGCTGGAAGACATCGACTGGCTGCAATCCGTGATGCAGTCGCCGCGCCCCGTGCCGGGCGTGACGACCGTGCGCCGCGTGTACGGCCGCGAACCGGCGCGCGCCATCGACGCGGTGCCCGTCGACCTGGACATGTATGTGGACAGTTCCGGCTCCATGCCGAATCCGCAGGCGCACACCTCGTTCCTGACCCTGGCCGGCGCCGTCATCGCCCTGTCGGCCCTGCGCGCCGGCGCGAAAGTGCAGGTGACCCTGTGGAGCGGCAAGAAGGAGGTGATGCAGACGCCCGGTTTCGTGCGCGACGAAGACCTGATCCTGGGCGTGCTGACGGAGTTTTTTGGCGGCGGCACCTGTTTCCCCATCCATTGTCTGCGCAAGACCTATGCTGGCAAGCGCGAACGGCCCGCGCACATCCTGATGATTTCCGACGATGGCATCACCACCATGTTCGACAAGGATGAACTTGGCAACAGCGGCTGGGATATCTCGGCGAAAGCGATGGCCCAGGGCGGTGCGGGCGGCACCATGGCCCTGAACCTGGAGCGCGACTGGGAAGGCGCAGCGAGCCACAAGTGGCTGCAGCAGACCTATGACGATTTGAAACGCGCGCGCCGCGAGCAGGGTTGGGATATCCACGCCGTCGAGCGCTACGAGGACTTGCTGGACTTTGCGCGGGCGTTCAGCCGGCGCCACTATATACAACCATGACATGCAGACTCCCGGACCCCACCTCGAAACTCTGACCCACCGCCTGGCCGACACGCCCGCCGAATTCCTCGCCGAGCCTCGCATCGCCGGCGTCGCCAACGCGCAGGCCGTGGCGGTTGCCGCGCTGGTCAACGACATTTTGCTGCTGCATGGCGCGCGCGCGCCGGCCACGTCACTGCAGGGTTTTATCGGCGCGCAGGTCAAGGCCGACCGCAACCGGCTGGCGCTGGCCATGATCCTGTGCTGGCTGCTGGCCGACGACTGGTTCACCGCGCAGCAGCTGCCGCAGCCAGCCTTGCTGCAGGTACTGGGCGAGGCGGCACGCGAACTGGCTGCCAGTACGCCGGCGCACCAGTTCACGCAAGACCCGGAGCGGCGCGAGGAACTGGCGCGCATCGTGCTGGCGCGCCTGGGCTTTCGGCCCCGCGACGAAAGCGTGGCGCAGGCGACGGACAGATTGTCCGCCATCAGCGGCACGGAGCGCCGCCGCCTGCTTGAAGCGAGCCGGCTGGCCGAGCAGCGCGCGCGGGAAATCCGCGAGGCGCTGGCGAAGAAGGCGGCCGAGGAATCGGCCGACAAGTGGTCGCGCGAATGACGCTCGCTGGCAAACCTGACGTCAACCTGCCGGGCGGCGCCTGGGAATCGGACCGCGATTACTGCCCCACGTTGACGCCGGCGGGCGCGCGCATGCTGGACAAGCTGCGCAGCCATCCTTGCGCGCCCATGTACCGCAACCGCAGCGGCAACAAGCTGCAGGCGGCGGAAGTCGGCGCCCTGCGCGCATATGAACGCGAAGTGATGGACGCGGCGATCGGCTGGAGCGCCGATGCGCCGCCGCCCTGGCTGGCGGATTTTCTCAGGGCGACCTACGCCACGGTGCCGCATTACCGCGCCTGCGGCTCGCCCCCTGCGCGCCTTGCGGACGTGGCGCCCATCAGCCGCGCCGAACTGGCGCACGATATCGCCGCCTTCGTGCCCGATGATGCGGATTTGGCGCGCATGATCAATTTCCAGACGACGGGCACCACGGGCCACCCCTTGCTGATCGCTTCGCACCCGCTGGTGGCGGGGCGCTACCTGGCCTTCCACAAGCGCGCGCTGCGCCGCTTCGGCGTCACCTTGCGCCATGGCGCGGGGCAGGTGGGGGTGATGCTGCTGGGGCACCAGCGCCGCTGCTTCACCTATGTCTCCGTCACGCCGACGATGAACGAATCGGGTCTGGCGAAGATCAACCTGCACCCGGACGACTGGCGCCAGCCTGAAGACCGTGTGCGCTACCTGGACGCCATGGCGCCGGAGCTGATCGCGGGCGACCCCATCTCGTTTGCCGAGTTGCTGACCTTGCCGATGACGCACAAGCCGGCCGCGCTGCTGTCCGTCTCGATGATGCTGTTGCCCGGCATGCGCGCGCGCCTGGAAGCGGCGTTCGGCTGCCCCGTGCTCGACATCTATTCGCTCAATGAAGTGGGGCCTGTGGCCGTGTACGACGAGCGGGCCGGCGGCCACGTGCTGCTGCAGCACCGGCTGTACGTGGAAATCCTCGACGCGGATGGCCGTCCCGTGCCCGATGGCGCGCGCGGCGAGATCACCGTGACGGGCGGTTTTAATTTTTGCCTGCCCCTCGTGCGCTACCGCACCGGCGACTACGCTTCGCTGGCGCATGGACCAGACGGTCCCGTGCTGGTGGGCCTGGCGGGACGAAGCCCCTTGCGCTACAGGACGGTCAAGGGCGCATGGATCAATAATATCGACATCACGCATGCCCTGAAACCGCTGGCCATCGCCCTGTTCGGCGTGCACCAGCATGGCGACGGCGCCGTCGCGCTGCGCCTGGCGCCGGGCGCCATGCCGCAGGCTGACAGGGCGCGCGCCTTGCTGGCGCCTTTTTTCGGCGACATCGCGGTCGAGACCTTGCTGGCGGAAGACAAGATCATTCAATACACCTCGGATTTACGGGAAGCGGCAGTATGAGCAGATACAAGCGGGGCCTGGTAGTGGGCAAATTCTGTCCGCTGCACCTGGGCCATGAACTATTGATACAGCGCGCCACGGACGGGTGCGAGGAACTGCTGGTGGTCAGCTACACCAGGCCTGAATTTCCAGGCCTGGAACCGGCGCGCCGGGAAGCCTGGCTGCGCGCGCGGTTTCCGCAGGCGCATATCGTGGTGCTCGACGATGCACGGCTGGCCGCCCTGTGCGCGGCGCGCGGCGTGCCAGCACGCCTTTTGCCGCACAACGACGACGATGGCGAACTGCACCGCCACTTCATGGGCTGGCTGTGCTGGACGGTGCTGGGCTTGCCCGTCGACGCCGTCTTCACCAGCGAAGACTACGGCCCTGGTTTTGCGCGCGTGCTGGAACGGCATTATGCGGTGGGCGCGGTGGCGCACGTGAGCGTGGACCAGGCGAGGTCCCTGGTGCCCGTGTCCGGCACCCTCGTGCGGCAAGATCCGCAGGCGCACGGCGCTTTTTTGTCGCCCGTCGTGCGCGCCGATTTTGTGACGCGTGTGTGCGTGCTGGGCGGCGAATCGAGCGGCAAGACGACCCTGGCGCAAGCGCTGGCGGCGCATTTCGATACCGGCTGGGTGGCCGAATATGGCCGCGAACTGTGGGAAAGCCAGGATGGCATCTTGCACTATGACGATCTGCTCAGGATCGGCCGGGAACAGCTGCGCCGCGAAGCGCAGGCGGCCATGGCCGCGCGGCGCTGGCTGTTTTGCGATACCTCGCCCATGACCACGTATTTTTACTGCGTCGAGATGTTCGGCAGGGCCGAGCAGGAACTGGCGCAGCTGGCCGAACACCGCTATGACCTGGTGCTGCTGTGCGCCCCCGATTTCCCCTTCATCCAGGACGGCACGCGCCGCGACGGGGAGTTCCGCGCGCGCCAGCATGCGTGGTACCAGGCCGAGCTGGCGCGGCGGGGGATCGCTTTTATCGATGTATCTGGTGCTGTGGACGACAGGGTCAGGCAGGTGGCGAAGGTGCTGGTGGCGCAAACGCGGCACCCGCCATGGCCGACGGCATGACGATGCATGCAGGGGACTGGCCGGGTCGCCGGCAAAAAAAAATGCCGTCCAGTGTGAACTGAACGGCATTTGCTCGCAGGCGAGGATTGTCAGCGGTGGCAGTCCGGAGACTGCCACTTGAAATCGGCGATTATTTAAACTTGTAGCGTGCGTTCAAGTAAATATAGCGGCCGACGATATCGTTCATCGCATTGACGTAGGTATCGACATACGCGCTGTTCGAGTACACGGTACCTTTGTCGAACATATTGTTGACGCCGAAACTCACATCCAGGTCTTTGACGGGCTTGAAGTGGATATTCATGTCCCACGCCGTGTACGAGCCAATACGCTTGTTGGTAATGGCAGCGTCCTGCAGTTTCGTCGGATCGTCAATATTCTTCGTGCTGGAGTACGTACGGGCGGTCAGAGCCACTTCCTTGTCATCGCGCTCGAAGCCGATACGCAGTGTGTTCGACCATTTTGGATGGTAAGTGCCGTCCAGGCGGTCGGTCGGCTCGGCGCCCGGCGCGATGCTTTGCTCATACTTCAAATTGTAGCTATTGGACTCGCGCAGTTTCACGGTGCCGTAATCACCCACTTTGAATGAGTACTTCACATCCAGATCCAGGCCTGCGACATTTGTTTTGCCAACGTTTTGGAAAGGCAGTTTCATGTCCTTGATACGGCCTTTGTTCAAACCGGGATTATTCGCTTCCAGCACGGGATTGCGCGGATCGCGGCCGATCAGTTCCGCGAAGCCGGGAATCGTGTCTTCATGATCGAGCACGTATTGCGCATCCAGGGTCTGGATCGTGTCCTTTTGACGCACGCTATACCAATCCAGCGATGCCGACAGGTCCTTGATCGGCTGCAAGACGATACCCAAGGAGAAGTTCTTCGCCTTTTCCGCCTTCAGGTCAGGATTGCCGGACAGGTAAACCTTGGGACCGTAGGAGCATTGCACGCCCGTGTAACCCAGCGGTCCGCAACGCGCCCAGTCGGCCACGGTGGCGTAGCCGGTGGTGGTCGAGGCGACCTCCGGCAGGGTCGGTGCCTTGAACGAGGTCGTAGCCGAACCGCGCAACATCACTTGCTGGTTCGGACGCCATGCGAGCGCGACTTTCGGGTTATAGGAATTGCCGAAATCGCTGTAATGGTCGCCGCGCAGCGCCAATTGCATTTCAACCTGCTTGGCGATTGGTACGTTCAACTCGCCGTATATGGAATACACCGTGCGGCTGGCCTTGCTGCTGGTTGCGCCAAAGTTGACGATGTTGCCCGCTTTCATCTGTGGATCGGCGACGTCGTCGATCGACTCGTGGCTGCCCTGCAGGCCCCAGGCGAAGCCAACTGGCTCGCCGCCCAGCGTGAACAATTCAGGCGTGCTCATCTTCCATTCGGCGCTGCTCAGCTTGGAGGTTGAGCGGTGCGAAGTTGTTGTCAGGAAAGGCAAGTAGGCGCTTTCCGGATTATTCAAGACAAAGGGATCGTAGCCACCCGCTTTGCCCAGCAAGCCGGCTTGCAAGGCCGCCGTCGACTTGTCCAGCAGCGATTGCTTGTCGGCATCGTCGCTCAGCTTGTTCTGGTTCAGGCTGATTGCACCTTCGCTATCCCATTTGCCCAGCGTACCGCGCCAGCCGCCGACCACGCGCGTGGTTTTGCTGGTGACCTTCGAGGTCCGCTTGCCGGCCTCGTAGACGTTGCGGAAAACCTGCACCTGATCGCCGGGCATGAAGCCGTTCACGGTGCCATCGCTGCCGTCCGGCAGCGTCGCCAGACCGGGGTTGGTCGAGCCGGCCGTCCGGTAGTTGGCGCTGCTAAAGTTGGGGGAGCCACCGATAAAGGTCGACGAGTTCTGGGTGTAGGCGGCTTCCAGGAACAATTCATCGGTGCTGTTGAGGCGCTGCGTGAAAATGGAAGAAATACCGGCGCGCTCCTGCTTCGGCGTCAGGTTCGAAGCCGGATTGGTGAAGCAGACATTGTCTCCGGTGCTGGAGACACCCACCGTACCCTGGCAACCTGGGATCACATAACCCTTGTCGCCACTGCTCTGGTTGCGGATCCAGCCCATGTACTCGTTGGTCCTGCGCTTGTCGGAGCCGCCGAACTTGCGGAAATCGTTCGCCGCCAGGTTCGAATGCTTGTTCGACACCAGCGGATTGCGGCGGTACAAGTCCAGCGTCAACAGCAGGTTGCGCCCATCCTGCTCCAGATCGCCCCAACCTGAGGTCAGGCTGACGTTGCCGGTCTCGCCGTCGCCCTGCTGGTTGGCGCCGATGTTTGCAGTACCCTCTACGCCCTGGTAGTTGGTGCGGGTCTTGAAGTTGATTACGCCAGCGACGGCGTCGGAGCCATAAATAGCCGAAGCGCCATCGCGCAGGATTTCTACCGACTCGATGGCCGACAAAGGCAGGCTGTTCAAGTCAACGAAGGAATTCTCCGCGCCGATCGCAAAGCCGTAGTTGGCCAGGCGGCGGCCATTCAGCAAAATCAGCGTGTACTTGGAGTCGAGGCCACGCAAGGCGGCCGACGAGGCACCGGAGGCGAAGGTGGAACTACTGTTGCCGTCGAGGGAGACGGAGATCGATGGCAGTTTGCTTAACAATTCGATCACGGTGGAGGCACCGGACTTGGCGATGTCGGCGCGCTTGACGACCTCGATTGGGGTCGGGCCTTCCATGTCGACGCGCGAAATATTCGAACCCGTGACGACGACGCGCTGAATCTTATCGTTGGCGACGTCGGCTTGCTGCGCTTGCACTTGACTGGCGATGAGAATGGTTCCTGCCATGACGCTCAACGCGATTTTAACCGCATGAACGCTCTTTTTTTCTTGAAAAATCATATTCTCCGAGCCTTGATAAATAGTTGATTGCATTTAATAAACAACAAAATTCAAGCCACCGGTATCATTGAACGATCCGTTACTGAAATTATTGTTGCTTGGTTTTTGCCGAGAAGCTCATGGATGGACTTTAGATAGTCTTTTCCATAAGGCTTAGTTAACTATACAACTTCGGACTGGCTGCGTTTTGCATAATGTTGCTTATAAACAACGAAAACAATATATATTTAGGCAATATTTTTCGGTATGAATGAATTCCTCGCCTGGCTTGCCGGGCACCAGACACACCGGGTCCTCCCAGGCGCAAAAAAAATTAGGGCGGCACATGTCGCTTGACGGGTGTTTTTTGCCACGAACGTGGTCTAACCGGATATCGCTTGAAGGAGAGATGGCATGTCGGGATGGAATCACCGCATGCTGCAAGGCGTGTGCAAGGCGCTCAGCAGGAGGCTGCAGCTCGCAGAAAAGATGCAGGCACCAGGGCCGCGCCTGTCCCGGCAGGGGAGGCATGCATGTGCCGGGACAGGCTTGCAGGCTGATTTCAGCCTGATTTCAGCTTGATTCAGGCCGCGTTCAAGGCCTGTTCCAGGTCTTCGCGCAAGTCGTCGATATGCTCGATGCCCACGGACAGGCGCAGCATGTCTTCGGACACGCCCGCCTTGGCCAGTTCTTCCGGATTGAGCTGGCGGTGCGTGGTGGAGGCCGGGTGCGTGGCCAGCGACTTGGCGTCGCCGATGTTGACCAGGCGCGTAAACAGCTGCAGGGCGTCGAGCACGCGGGCACCGGCCGCGCGCGGGTCTTCGCTTGCTGCCAGCTTCAGGCCGAAGGACAAGATGCCCGAGGCGCGGCCGTTCATGTATTTTTTCACCAGCGCGTGGTCCGGGTGGTCTTCCAGGCCAGCGTAATTGACCCAGGCGACTTTCGGGTGGTTTTTCAGGTGTCTGGCCAGGGCCAGGGTGTTGTCGCAGATGCGGTCCATGCGCAGGGCCAGGGTTTCGATGCCCTGGATCAGCTGGAAAGCGGAGAGCGGAGAAATGGCCGCGCCCATGTTGCGCAGCGGGACGACGCGCGCGCGGCCGATGAAGGCGGCGGGACCGAATGCTTCCGTGTAGACCACGCCGTGGTACGACACGTCCGGCTCGTTCAGGCGCTTGAAGCGCTCCTTGTGCTCCGCCCACGGAAATTTGCCGCTGTCGACGATGGCGCCGCCCACGGTGGTGCCGTGGCCGCCCAGGTATTTGGTCAGCGAATGGACGACGATGTCGGCGCCATGCTCGATGGGGCGGAACAGATAGGGACTCGGTACCGTGTTATCGACGATCAGCGGGATGCCGTGCGCGTGCGCGATCTCGGCCAGTTTGGCCACATCCGTGACGTTGCCCAGCGGGTTGCCGATCGATTCGCAGAAGATGGCCTTGGTGCGCGCATCGATCAGCGCGGCGAAGGTCTCGGGCTGGCGCGCATCGGCGAAGCGCACTTCGATGCCGATCTGCGGCAGGGTGTGGGCAAACAGGTTGTAAGTGCCGCCATACAGCTGGCTGGCGGAGATGAAATTGTCGCCCGCTTCCGCAATCGTCTGGATCGCGTAGGTGATCGCCGCCATGCCCGACGCCACGGCCAGCGCGGCCACGCCGCCTTCCAGCGCCGCGACGCGCTTTTCCAGCACGTCTTGCGTCGGGTTCATGATGCGCGTGTAGATATTCCCGGCCACTTTCAGGTCGAACAGGTCGGCGCCATGCTGGGCATTGTCGAAGGCGTAGGCCACCGTCTGGTAGATGGGGACGGCGGCGGCCTTGGTGGTCGGGTCGGGGGTGTAGCCGGCGTGCACGGCCAGGGTTTCGATTCTCATGTGGTCTCCGGTTCTCGGTCTGCGATGGTGAAGCGTTTGAAATTCGCAGCCATTGTGCCATGCGCCCGTTAGCTCGATGCTACGCTTGATAGAATATTAAGTCATAAGCTAGTGCTGTCTTGATATAAGTCATGCAGCTCTGCCTGGCCAATAAACCGTTCATGTGTGCCATGCTGGGCGCAGGCGAATGCGCCGCCGATGGCGCCGCGGTGCATGGCGGCGTCGATGCCCGCGCCATTAAGCCAGGCGTGCAAAAAGGCCGCCACGAAGGAATCGCCCGCGCCATTCGTGTCCACCACGGGCAGCTTCAATCCCGCCGTCGGAGTGTGACGCACGGACGCGCTGCCCCGTTCCAGCAGGTAGGCGCCGTGCGCGCCGGCCATGGCCACGACAAGCTGCGCGCGGCCTTCCGCGATTATCGCGCGCATGACGTCGTCCCGACGCTCGCCCAGCGCCGCCGTGCTGAGAAACACCAGGTCGGCGCGCAGCGCAAAGACCTTGTGGTGCGGGTTGACGCCATCCCAGTCGTGCAGATCGGTCGACACCGTGGTGCCGCACGCTTGCGCATCGTCAAACAGTTCGGCCACCCAGCCCATGATGGAAAAGTGCGCATGGCGCGCCGGCCCCAGGTAGGGAAGATAAAATGCGGGCGGCATGCGCAGGTCTTCCGGATGGCGGCCGTCGTACAGCGACATCCTGCGCCCCTGCGGGTCGACCAGGTTGACGCTGCGCCGCGTGCCCGAGGGTTCGACGAGATGCGAAAAATCGAGCTTGGCTTCCTTATAGCGCTGCAGGATGGCCGCGCCTTGCGCATCGTCGCCGATGAAGTCGATGAATTTGCAGCGCAAGCCCAGCGCGTGGCAACCGAGCGCCACGCCATTGCCCGTGTGCGCCACATAGTCGCGGATGGGCGGCACGTGCAGCGAATCGGCGACGGGCAATTGCAGGTCGGGGACGCGCACGATGGTGTCGATGCCGGCGCCGCCGACCACTAATATGTCATAGGTACTCATGGTGCAGCCTTTTCTAACAGGACGGTGCCGGCCGCGTTCACCGCGACGGCGCCATTTTTTACCAGGTAGGTTTGATTTGTATAAGCGTCGCGCAGCTTGGCGCCATCGGCGAACACGCCGTGTACCTTCAGTGAGAGCGCGCCTTGCGCTTCGGGCACGGCGATGACGGCGTCACCATCCATCACGCGGGCGAAGGCGTACGGCTTGTCGTTGATGAACCGGTGCTCGCCGCGCGCCAGGGCAGGGTGGCGCAGCCGGAACTGACCCAGCTTGCGCGCATGCGCGAGGGTGGCAGCGTCCAGCGACGACCAGTTCATGTCGGAGCGCGTGGCTTGCTGTTCGTCGCCGATGGGCGCCGCGCCGGGCTGGCGCGCGCTTTCATCGCCATAGAACAGCTGCACGCCGCCGGGCGCCAGCAGCAGCGCGGACAAGCCGTGCTTCAATTGATCGCGCGGGAACAGGCTGGTGTCGTGCGAGGAGATATATGACAGGATGTCGTAGCGGGGACCTGGGCCCTTGCCCAGCAAGCCCGCGTACTGGCGGTACACGCCGTCGATGCTTTTCCAGTCGGCGCCCGCGCGGTGTTGAAAGTCGAAATTGATCATCGAGTCGAAACCCGCGTCATGCCAGCTGCTGCGTTCAGGCCCATGGCCCCACGCTTCGCCCGTCATCCAGAATGGCGCGTCGTCGATTTTCTGTGCGGGATGGCGCGTTTTCCAGTCTTGTAATGCCTCCGTGGCCGCCGCGCGCAGGGCCAGCCAGCTGGCCGGCTCCACATGCTTGACGGTGTCGGCCCTGAAACCGTCGACGCCGAATTCGCGCACCCAGTCGGCCAGCCAGTGCACCAGGTAGCCGCGCACGGTGGTATCGGGCAGGGCGATGGCACGCGTATCCATCTTGCGCTGCAGGATGGGCGGCAGGCCCACGGCCTTGGCGCTTTCCGTGCGGAAGTCGGGCAAATACGCCAGCTGCATCGTGTAGTCGTCCTTGCCGCCGTCGGGATAGCCGGGCAAGCCCGCGCGCACCCAGTCCGGGCCCCACCACTGCTTGAATTCGAAGTTGTTGTAGTCGATGAAGCTGTGATAGTCGCGCAAGCCGGCCTTGTCATGGCCGGGCCACAGCACGGGCACCTTGTATTCGGACAGGGTGCGCAAGTCCGCGTAGCCGGGATGGTTCAGCACCACGTCGAACAGCACGCGGATGCCTTGTGCGTGCGCGGTGGTGATCATCTCGCGCAGCTCGTCGCGCGTGCCCATGTTGGCGTCCATGGTCGTGTAATCGAGCGCCCAGTAGCCGTGGTAGGCGTAGTGCTGGAATTGCTGCTTGCCACCCACCACCCAGCCGTGGATCTGTTCATACGGCGCCGTGATCCACAGGGCGTTGACGCCCAGTTCCGTGAAATAGCCGGCTTTCAGCTGCTGCGTGATGCCGGCGATGTCGCCGCCGTGAAAGCTGCCGACGTCGCCGCCTTGCGGGTCGGCGGCGCGGCCGTAACTGTGGTCGTTGCCGGGATTGCCGTTGGCGAAACGGTCCGTCACGGCAAAGTAGACGATGGGATTGTCTGCAAAACTCCCTGCCTGCGCCGAAGCGCTGAGTAACAGGGCGGCCAGCGTAGTCAGGGAGCGTCGCATGGTCAGCCCTTCACGCCGCCAGCCGTCAGGCCGGAGATCATCCATTTTTGCGCCAGCAGGAACACGGCCGTGATGGGCAGGCCGGACAGGATGGCTGCCGCGGCGAAGTCGCCCCACAGGTATTTTTGCTCGTACAGGAACAGTTTCGAGCCGACGGCCAGGGTCAGGTTGTTCTGTTCATGCAGCAGCACGGACGCGATCGGGTATTCGATGATGGCGCCGATGAACGACAGCAGGAATACCACCATCAAAATGGGCACCGTCATCGGCAGCAGCACGTAGACGAAGGCTTGCCACTGCGTGGCGCCGTCGACCTTGGCCGCTTCCTCGATCTCGATGGGGATGGTTTGATAGTAGCCCTTGATGGTCCAGATATGCAGGGCGATGCCGCCCGTGTAGGCCAGCACCAGGCTGCCGTGGTGGTCGATGCCCAGCCACGGCACGTAGTTGCCCAGCACGTCGAAGATGGCGTAGATGGCCACCAGGGCCAGCACGGCGGGGAACATCTGCAGCAGCATCAGCGCCGACAGCGTCTGCGACTTGAAGCGGAATTGCATGCGCGCGAACGCATACGCGCAGGTGGTCGACAGCAGCACGGTGACGGTGGCGCTCATGCTGGCCACCTTGATGGAATTCCATAGCCACAGCAGCACGGGGAAGTCCGGCTCGACGAGGGCGCCGTTGGGCGCCTGGTAGGACATGCCCAGCGCCAATCGCCAGTGCTCGAAGCTGATCTCGGGCGGTATCAAGCTGCCCGAGGCGAAGTTGCCTGGGCGCAAAGAAATCGACAGGATCATCAGGAAGGGGAACATCACCAGTGCGATCAGCGCGATCACGGCGACGTGGGCCGCCAGGATGCGCCAGCGGTTGGAACGGTCGACAATGATAGCCATATGCTGTCCTTTATGCTTTGTTCATGCGCGTCAGGCGCATGTTGACCAGCGAAATCGCGGCCACGAGGAAGAAGATCAGGGTCGAGATGGCGGCAGCCAGGCCAAAATTCTGGCCGGAATCCTCGAACGCGATGCGGTAGGTGTAGGACACGAGCAAGTCCGTCGTGCCGGCCGGCAAGTTGGTGTCGAGGAAATCGGGACGCCCGCCCGTCAGCAAGCTGATCAGCACGAAGTTATTAAAATTGAAACCCAGGCTGGCCACCATCAACGGCGTCAGCGGCTTGATGATCAGGGGTAACGTTATCTTGAAGAAATTCGTCAGCGGTCCCGCGCCAGCCAGGGCTGACGCTTCGTACAGGTCCGACGGAATCGCCTTGATCAGGCCCATGCACACGACCATCATGTAAGGGTAGCCGAGCCAGGTGTTGACGATCAGGATCATGGCCTTGGCCAGGGTGGTGTCCGAGAACCAGGCGGGCTTGATGCCGAACAAGGCGTCGAGCACGAGGTTGATTTCGCCGAAGTTATTGTTGAACAGCCCCTTGAAGACCAGGATGGAAATGAAGCCCGGCACGGCGTACGGCAGGAACAGCAGGGTGCGGTACAGGCCGCGGAAGCGCAGCGCATCCCAGTTCAAGAGCACGGCCAGCACCATGCCCAGGCCCGTCGTGGTGGCCACGCTGATCAGCGCGAAAACGATGGTCCACACAAAAATGCGCAGGAAGGGGCCGCGGAACGCTTCGTCGGAGAAGATTTTCACGAAGTTGGCGAAGCCCACGTTGACCTTGAAGCCCGGTTCCAGCTTGGTGCCGTCCGGCATTTCATAAAAGCCCGTCTTGAAGTTCGGTGTCACGAGTTCGCCCGTGGCGACTTTTTTGAGGGTCTTGTCGGGGAGTTGCTTGTAGACATGCGCGACGGGGCCGAATTCGCGCAAGCCCACCATGCGCAGCTCGATCTTGTTCGGCAGCACGAGGGTGAGCAGCTTCAAATCCTTTTGCAGGGCGATGATGTCCTTGATGGGCAGCGGCGGGGCCAGCACGGGCGCTTGCACGGGGTCGGCCGGCGCCACGTCCACGTTCAGGGGCACGGCGCGCTTCAGGGCCAGCGGCGGCGTCAACAGCACTTCGCCCGTGTCCGGGCTTTCCAGGCGCAAACGGTATTCCTTGTTGTCGGCATGCACGGTCATGGCATAGCCGGCGCTTTCCACGCGCTGCGTCTCGTCGAGCAGGTATTGCGTGGCCCTGTCGTAGGTGAGCAGGTTGCGCGAACTGAAATTGGTAAAGCCGATCGACACCGTGTACACCATCGGCAGCAGCACGAAGACGATCACCGCCGTGATGCCGGGAAACAGATAACGGTAGGCATAGGCGCGCGGCGACGTGAAGACAAACGTCGTCAGGGTCAGCAAGCCGAGGAAAACGGCGGCCAGCATGGTCTGGCCGGAAATGTACAACATGAAGAGCAGATACAGACCCAGCGCCATGCTGATGGTCAATACCGTAGGGCCGATAAACTTGCGCACGATGGGATACCTGTAATGATACGTAGGTCGGATCAGGCCCAAAGGGCCGTAATCCGACAACATTGTTGGCGGCACATGTCGGATTACGCGCTACACGCTAATCCGACCTACGCTCAATCAAAAGATGGCTTAATTGGCGGTCGTAATCCGCTTCGCCGCCGCGTCCAGGCCATCCTTGGTGCTCTGGCGGCCTTGCGTGATGTTTTCCAGCGCCGATTGCATCGACGACCAGAAGCGGCCCATTTCCGGGTTGTTCGGCATCGGGCGGCCCGCTTGCGCGCTTTCCATCGTCGCCTGAATGTTCGGATTGGCTTTCAATTCCGCGAACAGCACTTTATTAGCTGGCGTGCCCAGCGGGACGTCGGCGTTGATGGTTTTCAGGCCATTGAGCTGCAGCATCTGGTTTTCCAGGAATTCCGTCGCCAGGTCCTTGTTTGGGCTGGCTTTCGAAATCATCGCGCCCAGCACGCCCACGAACGGGGTGGCCGTCTTGCCTGCCACGGTAGGAATCGTTGCCACGCCGTAATTGATCTTCGATTTGCGCGCATTGTCCCACGACCATGGGCCGTTGATCATCATGGCGATCTTGCCCTGGTTGAAGCCCGCTTCCATCTCGGCATAGCCGGCGCCCTTCGGCATGGCGCCGCTGTTGATCAGGGTCATCAGTGCATTCACGCCCGCCTGCGAACCGGCATTGTTCACGCCGGTTTTCGCCGCATCGTAGCGGCCATCGGCCTTGACTTCAAACGGGAAGCCGCCGCCCGCGCCCAGCAGTGGCCACGTGAAATAGGTATTCGTGTAATCCCACAGGATGGCTTTCTTGCCTTGCGCGGAAAGTTTCTTGTCCAGCGCGGCGATTTCTTCGAAGGTTTTTGGCGGGGTCGGCACCAGGTCCTTGTTGTAGACGAGGGCGACGGCTTCGATGGAGATCGGGTAGCCCCAGGTCTTGCCGCCCACCGTGAAGGCGTTCCACGCCAGCGGCAGGATGGCGGCGCGCGCTTCCTTGCTTGGCGTCACTGGCTGCAGCAAGCCGGCGTCGATCCAGCCGCCGATGCGGTCATGCGGCCAGATCCAGATGTCCGGGCCCTTGCCGGCGGCGGCCGCCTGCTGGAATTTGTTCGGCGCATCTTCCGGGTGTTCGACGACGACCTTGATGCCCGTCTTCTTGGTGAATTCCTCGCCGACCTTGGCCAGGCCCTTGTAGCCTTTGTCGCCATTGATCCAGATCAACAGGGTGCCTGCTTCGGCCGCGTGCGCCATGCTGACGGCGGCCAGGTTGCCGATGCCGGCCAGGGCGGCGGCGATCAGCGTGGTTTTGATGAAGCTGCGTTTCGGGTGCGTGAAGGACATGTCAATCTCCAGTATCTTTTTTTATGCTAAGTTTATGTTGAGTATCAAGGCTGAAACGATGCAACCAGGCCAGGCGGCGCCTGTAGCGCCTGGCCCCTAAAGCGGATAGATCAGGTACGGGTCTGGCCGTGCTCGTCGAACACGTGGACGCGGGCGGGCGCCACCTGCAGCGCCACGGACTGGCCAATCGCCCAATCCGTATCGGCATCGGCGCGCACCACCAGCGGCTCGTCGCCGCCAGGCACGTGCACATACAGATAGCTGATGTCGCCCAGTTTTTCCACCGCCTGCACGGTAGCCGTGATGGCGGCAGTGGCGCCGGGCGCGCATGCCTGCACGTGCTCCGGGCGCGCGCCGATGGTGACGGGGGTGCCGCTGGCCAGCGGCTGCGTCAACGCCGCCTGCAGCATGCCGCCCGCATTCGTGGCGATGGTGGCCACGCCGTCGACGTAGCTGTGGATCTTGCCTTTGAGGAAGTTCATGCGGGGCGAACCGAGGAAGCCGGCCACGAACAGGTTGGCGGGATGGTGGTACAGCTCCAGCGGCGCGCCCACCTGTTCGATGCGGCCCGCGTTGAGCACGACGATGCGGTCGGCCAGAGTCATCGCCTCGACCTGGTCATGCGTGACGTAGATCATGGTCGAGCGCAATTCGCGGTGCAGATTCGCCAGTTCGATGCGCATCTGCACGCGCAGCGAGGCGTCCAGATTCGACAGCGGTTCGTCGAACAGGAAAACGTCGGGCTTGCGCACGATGGCGCGGCCGATGGCCACGCGCTGGCGCTGGCCGCCCGACAAGTCTTTCGGTTTGCGTTCGAGCAAAGGTTCGATGCGCAGGATTTGCGCGGCGCGCTGCACGGCGTCGGCAATTTGTACCTTGCTCATGCCGGCCAGTTTCAGGCCGAACGCCATGTTTTGCGCCACGCTCATGTGCGGGTACAGGGCGTAGCTCTGGAATACCATGGCGATACCGCGTTTGGCGGGCGGCACGTCGTTCATGCGCGTCTTGCCGATGAACAAGTCGCCGCCGCTGATTTCTTCCAGGCCGCAGATGCTGCGCAGCAAGGTTGACTTGCCACAACCCGACGGGCCCACGAAGACCATGAATTCGCCATCGGCGATCTCCAGGTCGATGCCGTGCAGGGTTTGCACGTCGCCATATGCCTTCTTCAGCCCTGCTAATTTCAGTCCTGCCATGTCGTCCTCACTGTGTCAATCCGTCCCCGCTGATGCGCGGGGCTCGTTATTGTAATTGGCGGCATGGCCGCCAAAGGGTACTGTTTAAGCGTGCGTGCCGAACCAGCCGCCATGCGGTGGCAGGCTGATCTGTTGGCCATCTTTGCTACCTGGCAAGCCGTGACCGGCCAGATCGCTCGCTGGCGCCGCGTCAGGCCAGGCGAAGGTGACCGCTTGCGTGCCCAGGTTGAAGGCGGCCAGCACGGACGGCTGTCCCGGCAAGTCGCGGCGCAGGGCCAGCACGGGTTCCGGCGCATCGAAGAAGACTATATCGCCGCGCAACAATTGCGGCAGGGTGCGGCGCCAGGCGAGGATGTTCTGCGCAAACTGCAATGGGGAAGCGGCATCGTTTTCTTCCACGTCAACGGCGCGCGCCAGGTGCTCCGGCGGCACGGGCAGCCAGGGTTTGGCATTGCTGAAGCCGCCATGCGGCGCGTCAGATACCCATGGCATCGGCGTGCGGCAGCCGTCGCGGCCCTTGAACTGGGGCCAGAACGGGATGCCGTACGGGTCTTGCAGCGCCTCGAAAGGAATATCCGCTTCCGTCAGGGCCAGCTCGTCGCCCTGGTACAGGCACGGTGTGCCTTTCAGCGCCGCCTGCACGGCCAGCACCACCTTGGCCAGCGACGGCGACGGGTTCTGGCCGCCCCAGCGCGTCATGACGCGCACGCTGTCGTGGTTGCCCACGGACCAGGAAGCCCAGCCGTCGGCCACTTGTGCCTCGAATTCTTCCACCTGGGTGCGGATGTGCGCGGCGGAAAACTCCGCCGTCAGCAAGTTGAAACTGTAAGCCATGTGCAGCTTGTCGGCGCCCGTGTAGGCGGCCATGGTGGCCAGCGCATTGTCGTCGCCCACTTCGCCGATGGAAATGGCTTGATATTCGTCAAGCACGGCGCGCACGCGCTGCAAATAGGCGATGTTTTCCGGCTGCGTCTTGTCGTACACGTGCGCCTGCATGCCATACGGGTTGATGGCCGACACGCTGCTGGCGTCGCGCTGCGCTGCTGGCGGATTGTCGCGCAGCAACTGGTCGTGATACGGGAAATTGCAGGAATCGAAACGGAAACCGTCGACGCCGCGTTCGAGCCAGAAACGCAGGTTGTCCAGCTGCGCCTGCTGTACGGCCGGGTTATGGAAATTCAGGTCGGGCTGGCTGGCGAGGAAATCGTGCAGGAAGTACTGGCCGCGGCGCGGCTCCCATTGCCAGGCGGAACCGCCGAACACGGACAGCCAGTTATTCGGCGCCGTGCCATCCGGTTTCTGGTCGGCCCAGACGTACCAGTCGGCCTTGGGATTGTCGCGGCTGGAACGGCTTTCCACGAACCATGGGTGGACGTCGGACGAGTGCGACAACACCTGGTCGATCATCACTTTCAAGCCCAGTTCATGGGCGCGCGCCACCAGGCGGTCGAAATCGGCCAGGGTGCCAAACATGGGGTCGACGTCGCAGAAGTCGGCCACGTCGTAGCCGAAGTCTTTCATGGGCGACGTGAAGAAGGGTGAGATCCAGACGATGTCGGCGCCCAGGGCGGCGATGTAATCGAGTTTGGAGGTGATGCCGGGCAAGTCGCCGATGCCGTCGCCATTGCTGTCGAGGAAGCTGCGTGGATAGACCTGGTAGATGACGGCGCTGCGCCACCAGTCGGCGGGCAGGTGGGCGAGATTGTTCTGGATGGTCGGCATGAATGATTTCTTAAAAGTTGCCTGTAGCCTTGGCTATCAGGGCGGCGCTGCTGGTTGGTAGGCGAACGTCTTATTTTAAAATTCAAAGCGCTTTGGGTATGAAATGAGTATAGTTCAAAGCGCTTTGAAAAGTAAAGCGATACACGCGCCAGACATACGATTTTTTTATGAGGGTGATTCAGGACAACAAGATGGCACCGCCGGCCAGGCGGCCGGCGGTGCCGGAGGGGGAAATGGCTAGTGCGGCACGGGGCCCGCCGACTCGCCCGGCAACAGTTCGCACGGCCACAGTTCCTGCAGGTCGGTGACGGGCGTGCCGTCCATCAGGGCCAGCAGCATGTGGATCATCTTCGCGCCGGCGCCGCGCGGATCGGGCTGGACGACGGTGGTGACGTTGTGGCCAGCCAGGGAATCTTCCATCACGCCCCAGACGATCAGCGACATCTCGCGGCCGATGGCGATGCCCGCGTCGAGCAGGGCGCGCACGGCGCCCACGCCCGACATGTGGTTGTCGACGATGACGGCCGTGGGGCGGGGCGAGCGGGCCAGCAGGCGCTGCATGGCCTGGTAGCCGGCGCGGCGGTCGTGCGCGTTGTCGACCAGGTTGTCGGGATCGACGGCGAGGCCGCCCGCCTGCATGGCGTGCTGGAAACTCTCGACGCGCTGGCGCACGAAGTTCAGGTCCGGCGTGGCGCTGATCAGGCCGATGCGCTGGTGGCCCAGCTGCGCCAGGCGCTCGACGGCCAGGCGCATGCCCGCCTCGTTGTCATAGTCGAACCATGCGTGCGGCTGGTTCAGCTGCGTGCGGCCATGGGCGACGAACGGCATGCCCTGCTGGGCCAGGTAGGCGATGCGCTCGTCGAACGGTTTCGTGCGCCCGACAATCAGCCCGTCGATGCGGCGGCCCTTGACCATGCGTTCATAGGTGTGGAATTCATTGGTGGCCGAGGCGGGCGCGATCATCATGTCCATCTGCTGCGCTTCCAGCGCCTCGGACATGCCGCCGACGATGTCGATGAACATGGGGTCGGCCAGGTCGTTCGGCATCAGCGGGTAGATGATGCCGACGATGTTCGTGCGCCCCACGGCCAGGCTGCGCGCCATGGGATTGGGACGGTAGCCGGCCGCCTGCGCGGCGGCCAGCACCCGCTCGCGCGTGCGTTCGCTCACTTCCGGATAGCCATTCAAGGCGCGGCTGACGGTGGTTTCGGATATTCCTAGCGTTTTGGCGAGATTTTTGAGGTTCATGGATGCTGCGGTTGGGGTCTATCCAGGGTGGGTCGGGAGCGATGCGGTGCGATGACGGGTAGTTTATCTGATAAATGCCGGATTGATCAGGGTCATGGCAAGCGGCGGCGGCGCCCAAAAAAAATACGCGGGCAAACCCAGGGGCGCCCGCGCTAAAAGAGGATACTGCTGAATCACTACAGTGAAGCTGCCGGCCATCGCGTGCAGCGGCGAAATGGTGGATCCGGATATTACTTGCCCCTGGATAAGCGGGCGGTGTTGCTGCCACCGGCAAGCGTCCGGGGACGCTTGCCAACGTCCTAGAGTCCCGCGCTTACCACCAGCTTTCCACTTGGAAACCGACGGAGCTGCCGTTGGTCTTGCCACCGAACACGCCAGTCGACGACAGCGCCGATTCCGCGGCGGCGGCCGACTGGGCTGCCTTGTTCCATTTGGCGTAGGTGTAGAAGGCGCGCAGTACGGGACGGGACCAGAAGCTGTTGCCGGCCGACAGTTGCGGGGCAATGGTCAGCTTGGTCAGGTTGCGGCTCTCGCCGCCTTCCGGCTTGACGATGTCGTGGCCCAGTTCCACGGCCAGGCTGTAGTTGTCCGTGAAGTGGTACACGGGACGCGCGCCGATCGAGGTCCACTTGCTGCTCACGCCGGCCGATTCCTTGTCTTCATAGACGAAGGTGCCCATGCCCGACCAGGCGCCTTTGGGCTGGATCATGATCTGTTCCGTCAGGCGCACGACCTTGTCGTCCTTGTCGGCGCCCAGGCTGAAGCCGCCCGTGTTGGCGGCGCTGCCCTTGCCGTACTGCAATGCCACCTTGTTGAAGCCGCCCAGCAGATTGCCTTGCGTATGCATGATGGTCAGCAAGTGGCCGCTGGCGATGGGGGCCGCGCCTTGTGCATTGCGTTTCTGGTTGAATTGCAGGCCCAGCGTCAGTTCGCCGTCCGGGTTGACCTTGATGCCGGAGAAGCGCAAGTCGTGGGACAGGCCCATGCGCTTGCTGTCGCCGTCATCGGCCGTGCGCACGACGGCGTAGGCCAGCTTGGCGGCGCCCAGGTCGATGTTTTCCAGGCCGGCGCCGGGGCCGCTGTTGTTCCAGAAGTAGTAATCGGTGATGTGCACGTCCTGGCGGTCGTAGTAGCGCTTGCCGACCCAGGCGCGCGCTTCGGCGAAGGCGCCCGTGCCGATCTTGTCGGCGACGACGTTCATTTCGCGCCACGACGGGTCCGATTGCTCCCAGTCCTGGTTCTGGTTGACGGAAAACGCCACCAGGGTGTTGATGCGGAAGGTGGTGCCGTTGGCTGCCTTGAAGGCTTCGCCGCCGAATTTCAGCTCGCCGTAGGTTTCGCACTCATTGCCCAGACGATACTTGGACGAGGCGCCGGCCAGGCCGAAACAGGCTTCCTTGCCGCCTTCGCTGCTGGTGCCGAAGCCCGAGCGGATGTAGCCGCCGAAATCGATCGGCAGGGCGGCCTGGGCGGCCGAAGCGCTCAAGGCCAACGCCACGGCGGCAGGCAAAGTTTTCAAGAAATGTTGGTTCATTGCGTCTCCAGTGTTTTTATAGGTGTGGGATCGGTGCGCATAACTTCGCACAGCCAAAGCGCTTTAGTTATGTTTCAAAGCGCTTTGAGTATAGTTCAAAGCGCTTTGATCAGTAAACTGGTTTTATCTTTGAAAACTTTTTAGGTGTTGCGGAGAAACATCAGGGAAGAGGGCGGCGCGTGGGCGCCGCCGTGTACGGCAAGAGAAACTGCGATGGTGAATTATTGCTGTGTCTTGCAGGCGGACAGGGCGGCCGTGTCCGTTGCGGCAACGGCCGGATGGCGCAAGAAGGCCAGGATCAGCAGGGCCGACGCCGTCGTGATGCTGGCCAGCACATACAGCAAGTGGCGGAAGGCCGTGCCGTACGCTTGCGCCAGTTCGGCCGCGCCCGCCTGCGGCAACAGGGTGGCCGCATGGCGCAGCTCGCCCAGCGCCAGGAAGGGGCCCGCGTGCGCCGCCTGTTGCGCGCCGATGCCGGGAATGCCGGCGCTGCCCAGCGCCGCGACAGTGAGCGTGCCCAGCAGCGCGCTGACGATGGCCAGCGCCAGGCCTTCGCCCGCCACGCGCGTCGTATTGAAGATGCCGGCCGCCATGCCGGCCCGCTCGACGGGCACGACGCTGATGGCCAGGCCATCCATCAAGCCCCAGGGCAGGCTGATGCCGCAGCCGATCAGCAGCAGCGGACCCAGCAAGCTGACGGACGGTTGGCCCGGCGCGCATGTCGACAGCCACAGCAAGCCGCCCGCCGCCAGCAGCAGGCCGCTGGCGCAGATGTGCGCGGAGGCAATGCGCTGCGCCGCCATGCCGGCCAGGATGGGCAGCACCAGCATGGGCGCCGACAGGGCGATCATCATGCGTCCCGCCTCCAGCGCGCTATAGCCTTCGATGCCGATGAAGCGGGCCGGCAACAATACCAGCAGCACGACAAAGGAAAACGCGGGCGCGGCCGCCAGCAGTTGCACACCGGCAAAGGCGGGCAGGCGGAACAGGGTCAAGTCCAGCATGGGCCGCGCGGCGCGCCGTTCCACGCGGATGAACGCGGCCAGCAGCAAGGCCGCGCCGCCGAGCAGGCCCAGGCTGGCCGCGCTGCCCCAGCCTTTGTGCGGTGCCTGCAGCAAACCATAGGTAAACAGCGACAAGGCGCCTGTAAACGTCAGGGCGCCGGGCCAATCGACGCCTTGCGCCTGCGGGTCGCGCGATTCGCGCATGGCGCGCGCGGCGGCCAGCAGGGCGGCCAGGCCGGCCACGGCCGTGGATGCAAAAATGGCACGCCAGCCCGTGTGCGTGATCAAGGTGCCGGCCAGGAAGGGGCCGAAGGCCAGGCCCACGCCGAAGGCCGTGCCGATCAGGCTGAAGGCCCGCGCGCGGGCGGGGCCGTCGAATTCCTGCGCCAGGGCCGCCAGTCCGCTTGACAGGGCCATGGCGCAGCCCAGGCCCTGGACGGCGCGCAGCACGTCGAGCAGGGCAATGGACGGCGCCGCCGCCAGCGCCAGCGCGGCGGCGGAAAACACGCCCATGCCCAGCAAGAACACGCGCTTGCGGCCATAGCGGTCGGCCAGCGCGCCGGCCACCATCAGGCAGCCGCCAAAGCTGAGCATGAAGGCATTCGTGATCCACGCCAGCGCCAGCGGCGTGCCGCGCAGTTCGGCGGCGATGGCGGGAATGGCGATGGCCGGGCCCGTAAAACTGAGCGGCATGCACAGGGCCGCCAGGCAAACGGCGGCCAGCACCAGCAGACGCCGTGCAGCCGCTTGGTCCGGGACATGCGCGGGAAGATTCGTATCCATGGGATTGATTCCAGAAAGAGGGGATTCGATGATAATATGGACGCAATCCATGAAAAAGTGGCTGAAAATCCACTCATAACGGACAAATATTCCTTAATCGAGAAGATATGGATAATCTGAACGGCATCGCCGCCTTCGTGCGCGCGGCGGAAACTTCCAGTTATGTGGCGGCCGGGCGGCTGCTCGGGGTGTCGGCCTCGGCCGTGGGCAAGAGCGTGGCGCGGCTGGAAGAAAAGCTGGGCGTGCGCCTGCTTAACCGCAGCACGCGGCGAATCAGCCTGAGCAACGAGGGCGCGCTGTTCTATGAGCGCTGCCAGCGCATCCTGGCCGACCTCGGCGATGCGGAGGCGGAATTGTCGCACCTGGCCGAGGCGCCACGCGGCAAGCTGCGCGTCAGCCTGCCCGTGATCGGCTACCGCATCATCCTGCCCCTGCTGGCGGACTTTACCCGGCAGTACCCGGAGATCGAGCTCGACCTCGACTTCAACGACCGCCTGGTCGACGTGGTGGCCGAAGGCATCGACGTGGCCGTGCGCAGCGGCACCTTGACGGATTCGCGGCTGATGGCGCGCGAGCTGGGGCCGTTTGCCTTTGCCATCGTCGGTTCTCCCGCGTACTTCGCCCGCCATGGCGTGCCGGCCACGCCGCGCGCGCTGGAAGGCCATGCCTGCGTGCGCTATAAATTTCCCACCACGGGCAAGTTGCAGGAATGGGCACTGCAGCGTGCCGAGGGCGACGGCGGCGAACTGCGCTTGCCGACCGCCTTGACCTGCAACAATATCGAGGCCCTGATCGGCGCCGCCGCGCAGGGCGTGGGCCTCGCCTATTTACCTGACTTTATCGTGCGCGACGCGATCGCGCGTGGCGAACTGCAAGCAGTGCTGGGCGAGTATCTGGCGTACTCGAGCAAGTTCTGGGTGCTGTGGCCATCGAGCCGCCATCTGTCACCGAAAATCCGCGTCTTTGTTGACCATCTGTGTACCCACCTGCATTTTTCAGCACCACCTCCCGTCCCCTGAACGGCCTGGCAACCGCCGTGGAGGCCGGTTGAGGAATATTCCTACCCCAAAGAGATTTTTCCTAACACTGCCGCATATTTATTTGCTGCGATGCACCACGCTACGCCGCGTGCCGTCAACTTATACCCTTTCTGAATACCTATCATGCGTTAATTAAATTGCCATAAGGAATTTATTTATGTTAATTTAATATCTGTTTCCGCAACATTGCATCAACTTCATGGTTGTGGAGATAAGTGCAAGATGACGCACAATAAGCATGTAGTAACCAACAATTAGGGCGTGAGCCCGGTTCCGTTCAGGGAGTGTGCATGAAGACAGTAAGCACGATGCCGCCACAGCCGGCACCAGCCGCGACAGCGGCCCGCAAGACGGGCCTGCTGCTTGGTGGCGGTGCACCAAATTCCACCTTGATCGCAGGCGCGCTGGCCGCGTTTCTCGACGAAGGCATCGAATTCGACGTCATCTCGGCCTCGGGCGCCGGTGTGCTGATGGGTTTGCTTTACACGACACCGCACGAATCCACGCCGCGCCAGGCGCTGCAAAGCTGGGCCGACACGGGCGTGGCTGACAGCATCTACAAGATGATTCCGATCAACTACAAGGTCTTCCAGAAGCCTGGCATGCACGCGAGCACTTTCCGCGACGCTTTCCAGCCGCCGGCCAACAATCCTTTTTTTCAGGCCTTCCAGCAAACGTTTGCGGGCGTGCCCACGGCCTGGTCGGACTGGGGGAAATTGATGGTGTCGTCGCTGTCGCCATCGGACCTGTCGGCGAAAAGCCTGGGCTTGTGCGCGCACTTGCCCTTCCTGGAAAAAGCCGTGGATTTCTCGGGCGTGGCGCGCATGCGTCCCGATTTCTACATCAATGCCTACAACCTCAGCGAGCACCGCATGCAAATCTGGGGCAAGCACGAGATCGAACCGATTCACGTGCGCGCGGCCCTGTCGTTCCCTTTCCTGTATGCGCCCACGACCATTGCCGGCGACGACTACATCGAAGGCGCGGCCCTCGATACGCTCAATTTCGATCCGTTTATCGAAGGCAAGGGCGAACACGCTGACGCCGACACCCTGGTCATCCTCGACATCCTCGGTGACGAGCGCTTGCTGCGCAAGCCGCGCAACCTGTACGACGCCTGGGTGCGCTCCATCATCACGCCGCTGGTAAAGATTTCCAAGAGCGAGCTGCGCCTGTTCGAACTTGAACACAACACGGACAGAAGCACGGGCCAGCCCAAGCGGCGTTTGCTCAAGCTCGACTTGATGGGCGGCATCCCGGAGCAGCATTGGCCCGACACCCTGGACTGGTCCAGCTCGAACATGCAGCTGCTGTTCGACGTGGGCCACAAGGCGGGCCTGGCGTTTTGCCGCGAACATGGCGACTTGCTGCGCCGCACGCCCGACGCTGCCCCGCTGGCGGCCTAAGCTGACCCCGCCTGCAACCGGTCCCGGCCACCCGATCGGCAGCTACTCATCCCGCCTGGCCTTGCCAGGCTGCTTTTTTGACTGTGAAACACCATGAATATCACCAAGCAATTAATTCTGACCCTCACCATCGCCTTGTTGGCCTTGCTATTGCTGGGGGCTGGCGGCGCCATCCAGCTGCAGCGCGCCCAGGAGCGCTTTGACACCGTGCAAAACCGCATCATTCCCAGTATCCAGGGCTTGAATGCGGCCAAGGGTTTCCTGGCGGACTCGCGCCTGGCCGGCTACCGCCTGTCCGTGTTCTCGAACCTGGCCGACAAGACGGCGCTGGACAAGGCCGTGGCCGATGCCAACACGAATTTTGACAAGGTCATCGCCACCTACCGCGCCGAGCGCCTGTACGACGCGACGGACAGCAAGATGCTCGACGCCGACCAGGCCGCCATGGAAGCCTACCGCCGCGCGCTCGTGCCGTTCTTCGCCGCCGCCTACGCGGGCGACATGGATGGCGTACGCGCCACCTTGCTCGCTGGCACGCCGCTGGCCATCACGGCCGCCGCCGCGAAAAAGAGCATGGATGACCATATCGCCTACAACAACAAGCTGGTCGATGACGTGAAGGCCGAAAGCCTGGCCGCCTACGACACGGCGTTCAACACCATGCTGGCCGTGCTGGGCGTGGCCGTGCTGCTGACGGGCGCGCTGGCCTGGCATATCTACCGCACCATCAGCGGCGGCCTGGGCAATATCGAACACACCCTGGAGAGGGTCAGCGCCTCGCTGGACCTGTCCGCCGCCATGCCCGTCGAGCGCATGGATGAAGTGGGCCGCACGGCCACTGCCTTCAATAAATTCCTGGAACGCATCGTCGGCGTGATCGCCACCGTGCGCGCCTCGGCCGATACGGTCAGCGTGGCGGCCGCGCAGATTTCCGCCGGCAACGCGGACTTGTCCGTGCGCACGGAGCAGCAGGCGTCGTCGCTGGAAGAAACGGCCTCCAGCCTGGAAGAGCTGACCTCGGCCGTGCGCCAGAATACGGACAATGCGCGCCAGGCGAATACCCTGGCCGTGTCCGCCTCGGACGTGGCCCGCAAGGGTGGCGCCGTGGTGGCGCAAGTGGTGGGCACAATGGGTTCGATCAACGAATCGGCGAAGAAGATCGCCGACATTATCGGCGTGATCGACGGCATTGCCTTCCAAACCAACATTTTGGCGCTGAACGCTGCCGTCGAGGCGGCCCGCGCGGGCGAACAGGGCCGCGGCTTCGCCGTCGTGGCCACGGAAGTGCGCAACCTGGCGCAGCGCTCGGCGGCGGCCGCCAAGGAAATCAAGGGCTTGATCGAGGATTCCGTGGATAAAGTCAACACGGGCAGCGCGCTGGTCGACCAGGCGGGCGCGACGATGGAAGAAATTGTCGCCAGCATCCGCCGCGTGACGGACATCATGGGCGATATCGCCAACGCCAGCCACGAGCAAAGCGCCGGCATCGAGCAAGTGAACCAGGCCATTTCGCAAATGGACCAGGTCACCCAGCAAAACGCGGCTCTGGTGGAAGAGGCGGCTGCAGCCGCATCCTCGCTGCAAGACCGCGCCGTCGAACTGGTCGACGTGGTAGCCGTGTTCCGCCTGCGCGGCGATGCCCAGGCAAAACCGTTGAAAGTGGCGGGCGGCTTGCCGGCCCCGGCAACGGCCAGCCGGCGCCTGGCGCTGCCGGGCCGCAGCGCCCGTGCTTAAACTTTGTGACTGCCCCGGTACGCCGGGGTTTTTTTTGCGGCGCAACCGTCCGGTGCGCGAGCGTGGACGTGCTGCGCCTGTGGCGAGGGTCGTCAAGTTGCCCGGGCGGGTAGGGCGGAAGGGAAGGTGGGCGGCGCCGTCTGTTTCCGCTGCAGTCAGGGTATCAGCCTGACTTTTGGGCGCGTGAGTCCGCTTACGCCCCAAAGCAGACGCTCGCCGTTTTCACAAAAGAGCGAATATGCTCAGTCGCTAAACGGAAGAGAAATATTGTTGCTCATTAACGTGACCTTGTAGTGAGACACCAGGTCAGATAGCTGCTCAACAGTGTCAGCGAGTTCTCCTGCAGCCTCTTCACTTAGGCACGCCGCTTCAGACTGCACTACTTTCAGAGACTGAAGCAAGACACTCAGTGTATCGCCTTGAATCAGGCACCCGGGGAAATTACGCTGTGGATGGCGCATTACAACGGCGTTCGATGCATCAGAAAAAATTTCGACTTCTTGAATATACATTGTGTCTCCAATTTATCATGGGTAGACTCACCGACCGCTTCTGGTTGGTAGAAGTTGCGGCGCTGCCTTCACGCCACCTACAACCAACGATTTTAAAATTCGCCATCGGCACTACAGCCGCCGTACTTGTCCGACTCCTATTACTTTAGATGGAGAAGCATCTAAACAAGCTCGCTCCTTTATTGTCAAAAGCTCTGCAGGCGAGTACATTTTTTCCAAAAGACGTCGGACAGCTAGCTCAAGATTACTCAAGGTTCCAGGATTTGAAAGAATTTTGCATAATTCAGCCGCTGGCAAATCAAAAAGATGTTCCATGCCACTCCCCCTTTTTATGTGTCTACCAAAGAAATTCAACAAAAATTTAAAAGCTTTTTAATCAAATGGCAGCTGCTGGCCGAGTGCCGAAGTTCGCGAGTAAGTACGTCTTAAATGCACTCAAGACTTATATTCATCGAGTGGCCAGCCCTCTTTGAGTACAGCATCGTACAACCACATGATTAGTGGGTATGGTATTTCTAAACGATACGCGTTAAAGACGACGTAACCAAGCTCATCGTAAAAAAATGCCTCAGCCATTATGTCTCTCACGCCATCGGCAAGTTCTGACAGTTCGAGAAACACCCCGTCCCGAATCACATCACTGCCGAATAGCAGTTCGTATTGCCGACCTGCTATGCTGCGCACATCACTCATTATTTCCCCTAGTTCGCCACGGGCGGCGAATGTCCGTTACTGGCCGTAATCGGTCGCATTCACATCTGCCGACCTAAGAAGACGAAACCAACAAAAAAATAGACCGCCCATGCAGCAGCGGGTGCAAGAACGGCAGCGGCAAGCGTGCACCAATATAACGCCAGCTTCGTCGTCGATACGCGGCCAGTCAGTAATACATATACCAAGGCTGCGAGTAAGCAGGGAAACCAAACGCTCATGACATGACCTAGTATCTGCGGCGCGCGGAACAGCTCCAACAACGGAAAGATCAGACAAACATAGCCTATTGATATTAACGTCGTCAGAAAAAAGCAGTCAACGGTTCAATTTTTTTCGATTGGTACATTCTGTCATTCCCTTGCCACTTCGTCTGCTCTTGGCCGATAACGGAAGCACTACGCGGCTCTCCAAATTAATTCGAACTCTTGATGGGAAATCGCACTGTACCCTGGCTCTGATAAATCGAGAGGTTTTTCTGATATCCCGCCAAATTCATCACTCTCATTGTCGACACTATAGCAAAGCAGCGGACCAGAATCGTACTGTTCAATTTGTCGGGTAACCCAGCCCGCACCATCGACTTCAAAGTACCACCAGGACGTGCCCCATGCATCGTACCTGTCACCTCTAGTCTCGTCCCAGTGTCTTTTTACGTAACTTGGCATACTTAATTTGAGTAATGAAGGGTCATGTCAGTCGTCCGCTTCTGGCCGGAGGCAGCCTCTCTAGTCGAACGAGCCTGTCTGCAGAGGGTAAGTGATTTCAAAGGAAGTCCGATCATCTCTATCCTGGATGAGTACTGTCAATCCGCTTTCGAAGACAAACGCTACCACACTACCTTTGGCGGTCGCGCTAGCTACGCATGACACAAGACGTTGCCCAACAATCTTGAGTTCATCAGCCAGATCCACGTACTCAGTCCACGGCGCCTCTGCATTCCACGGAAGAAATTGCCCTTCAAAGCTGCGCCAGAATACGCATCGAAATTCAAAATAGAGACGAAACCAAGCTCCGTTGAATTTTAAGTAACTTACATTCGCGGGCACAGGCGGTTCACCTTTGATATGCAAAGACTCACAGACGAAGCCCTCACATATCGATTCCGTCCAATCTGGCACGCTTCCATTAATTGTCAATTCGAACTGCTCTGTTTGAGTCATCGTGTTTCCAATGCGCTTGCCGTGATCGTCCGCTTCTGGCCGCTTGCCGTCTAAAAAATCACCCCGGGCCAAATACGGCGTTTAGAGATTCGATATCCCAGCGACTATCCCGCTCACTTGGGTAAACTAGCACTTCGCCTGCATCAAGCAGATACCCAATGCGCTGCCGAATCAGCCTGATGGCAAGATGTACCGCCTGCATGGAGCTTTCACCCACAATATCTGGATATCTTTCGTCAACGCCTATCAGGGCCGCCGGACACGCCCAAGCACCACTCTGCTCATAAGGCAGCCCAATGTAGGCCTGAATTAATGCGTCTTCTCCATTTCTTCGCAGCCGAAGGCCGCCGTCAGCCCCACTGCAATTATTTGCATCGTAGCCATTCATCCCAAATTTGAGAAGCGAGGTCACGATAATCGGTTATCGGCCCGGCAGTCTCGCTGTCGAACCATCTACAAAATTCCTCGTGAACTATAAGTTGCACATCGGCTTCAGATTTGGCATATCTCAGTCGGAGAATAATTGTCCCGACCTCTGGTTCGTATTCGTCTGTGTTCGTTTCAAAATTAATACCAATTGGGTCAGCCTCGAACAGTAGCTTTGATAGCGCATCGAAGAGCTCACGATACTGTAGTCGAACAGCCTTTCTCTTCACTATCTCGATGCTAACCATCAATACTATCCTGTTTTCCGGCTATAAAAATGACAGTCTGCTCTTGGCCGGTTGCCGCTGTTGGCGGGGTCCGCCCCATAGCGGACGGCCACGTCTGTGCCAAGGTCATCTGCGGGGCCGCGCCTCGAACTCATCGACCAAACTATACAATTTGCTTAATTGTGTTTCAGAATCGCCAGAACCTTCAAGTTCGTCGATCCGATGCCGCACAAGATAGAATTGGTTCTCCCCCCGGATCTTGCCGGTTGTCAGAATCTCTTCAAGGCGTTTAGCTTCCTTGGCAGCGAAATCTGGATAAAACGTACGCACGGCGCTGCTTAGCGCAGCTACAACTTGGAAACGGTTCTTTAGTTCAAGATCCGCAAGGATCAAGGGCAATTCACGTAGGCCTTGCTCAAGGCCGGCAGCAATTCTCGACTTCGATTCGCCTGCAGAAAGAAACTTCTCATACTGTGCCTTTGCCAAATTCCATGAGTCTCGCAGATCGGAAATTCGTCGGTCTGACAGTTCAGGTAATGATGCATAGAACTGCTCGAAGACATTGAACAGTTTGTCGTATTTCGTTCGGGGCTGGTTCGACGCTTCGTTCATCAAGTTCCCTAGGTTAAATCGATTGACCGCTTCTGGCCGGTTGCAGTCGTCGGCAGGTTCAGCCCCAAAACGGACATCTGAACGCAGGCTTGACGATATTGAATTCTACCCAAGGTCGAGATCTTCGTTCGCCACATCAAATGCAAGGAGCATCTCCACGCCCTCCTGATCGTCGCAGTCAATCAATAGCTCGCCGGAATCGAGTATGTCGGTGATTGGAACCGTCATGCCGAATGTGCCGCTCAATCCAATCTGAAGCGAGATCCCTGGGGAAGCAGTTCCCGACGATAATGAGCCTCGAACAATTGCTAACCGGCCGTTGCCATAATCTTCGATCGAGGTGCAATGAAAATTTGTTCTCACGAGCAGCCTAATATAAATGATCAGCGGCGTAGCTAAGCTCGGCTGAAGGGAGAGTAAAAAGCGCGACCGCTGCGCCTGGCCGTCTGCCGTCGCCAGCAGTTTTCGCCCCACTGCCGATGTTCAGTCCAAACCTGCGGGTGCTCGCGTGGCTAGGGTTTTTCGGGCTTTGCGATGAGAAGCCAGGGGATGGCAAACGGGCCTGTCAGAGCGACTATCATGTCCCTGACCGCAGTTTTTTTCAGAAGGCGTCGTTTGGCAATCAGGTGGCAAGCCACTGCCGAAAGCAGCCAGATCAAAGCGGGGATGTATGCCGTCACTGTGAACTCCGATAGTAGTTGCGTTGAATGCACGCGATGATAGCAGGCTCATCTTGGCGGTGCACCCACGGTGTTAACGTCCAGGCCGTGATGCGTCTTCGAATCATGAAGGCGCACTACATTATAGGCACGGCGAGCACCCTCGGCATCAAGCCAGACGATATCCGCAGTGTGATGCTCTAGCTCTTCAACCCTCCAGTGTGTTGCGTTCATCATTTCTCAACGTCCAAGGTGCTCACGGTCAGCGTTTTTAGGATAGCATCGTGCCCAGGTGTGACATGCTTGCCTGGTTGTGCCTTGTCAAGCGCGCCTGCTCACTGGCTTACCGCTCAAGCCTGGCTCCAAACAAGGCTGTCGTTATGGCCCGGCTCTGTCTGCGGCAAGTACAGCCAGAATTTAATTATATTGCTATGAATAGGGAGAGTCCCCATTGACGCAAATCGAAGAAAGCATCCACATTGCCGTCACGCCCACGGTCATCGATCAAATCTGGAGCGAAGTCGACCGATGGCACCTGTGGGATCCGGATACAAAGCAAGCCGGGCTCAATGGGCCATTCGCTGTTGGAACACAGGGCAGGATAGTCCCGAATAAAGGGATGGGTATTGCGATGCTGGTCACGGAGCGCACGGCCGGCCGCTCGTTCACCGTCGAGGGCCACATCCCCCTGTTCCGCATCCACTTCGAGCACACGGTTGCCGCCGTCAATGGCGGATCGGAAGTCGTTCACCGCGTGTGGTTCACTGGTGCGCTTGCCTTTCTGTTCGGGCCAGGCGTTGCCAGGCAAGTCAGGGACGGGCTTCCCAGGACGATGCTTGCGCTGAAGGCCTATGCCGAGAAACGCAACGAAACCCTCCATGATGGCGAGGCGGGCAGGGCGAAGGCGACCACTGCCTGACAGATAGTTTCTCTTGGTCAATTCCTTGCAAAGCACCGCGTCAAATTAACGTGCCGTTCCCGTCATGATGGAATACAATTCCTGCGTGGCAGCCAGCTTGCCTGGCAAGGCCGGGCACGGCGCCTTTGACCTCGGAAAGATGTTGGCTTATGACTCTGCAGTTCCCCCAGCGACCGGCGCCCTGTGCGCCATCCACGCTCCGTATTTCACGCAAGCCCCTCGTTTCCCTGTTCGTCCTGACGTTTTCATGCCTGCTGCTTACGGCGCCTGTCATGGCCGCTACGCCTGCCAGCGGCAGCGTCATGCTGGAAGAACTGACCAGCACGGAATTGCGCAGCCGTATCGACCATGGCGCCACGACGGTGCTGATTCCCATCGGCGGCGTCGAGCAAAGCGGACCGTACATCGCGCTGGGCAAGCACAATGTGCGCGCCGGGCTGCTGGCGCGGCAGATCGCGCAAAAGCTGGGCAATACCATCGTCGCGCCCGTTGTTTCCTACGTGCCGGAAGGCGCGATTTCGCCACCGGCCGGCCACATGCGCTTCGCCGGCACGATTTCGATACCGCCGGCCGCCTTCGAAGCCGTGCTGGAAGGGGCTGCCGCCAGCCTGCGCCAGCATGGTTTTCGCGACATCATCTTCCTCGGTGATCACGGCGGTTACCAGAAGAACGAGCAGAATGTGGCGAATAAGCTCAATCGGGCCTGGGGCAAAGCTTCCACGGCGAAAGATGCACGTGCGTATGCCTTGCTCGATTACTATGACATTACGCAATCGCAATTTATTGCCGAACTGCAGAAACGCGGCCATAGCGGCGCCGAGATCGGCCTGCACGCGGGCTTGGCGGACGCGGCCCTGATGCTGGCGACGGACCCGTCGCTCGTGCGCAGCGAGGCCATGGCTCACGGACCGAAGCCCGGTGTGGCCGATGGCGTGCGCGGCGACGCCACGCGTGCCACGGCTGAACTGGGCCAGATCGGCATTAAGCTGCAGGTGGACACCTCGGTGGCCGCCATCAGGCAGCTGCTGCAACGTAATAAATAATTTTCCGCTGGGAGTGCTGAACTTCCGGCTTTTGCAATGAAATGACGCGAAAACACATGAAAACATCTCAACGACGCACCATCGTTACCCTGTCCGTCCTGGCGGCCGCACTGGCCGGCTTGGGCGTGGCCAGCCAGGTCACCGGCGCCAGCACAGCGGCCCCTGCCGCTGTAGCCGCGGCGCCGGCGGCTGCTTATTCTCCGCTGCCGGGCATGCCGCCGCTGGTGGACCCGAAAAACGTGTACGGCAGCATCGGCAGCATCGGCAGCAGCAATATGAGCCCCGTCGTCAAGGATCACTTGCGCCGCGTCTACGTGCCCAATCTGCGCTCGAACGACGTCTACGTGATCGACCAGGACAGCCTGAAAGTGGTCGACAAGTTCAAGGTCGGCAGCGGCCCGCAGCACGTCGTGCCGTCGTGGGACTTGCGCACCCTGTGGGTGGCGAACAATGCCGAGCGCACGGACAAGGGCAGCCTGACGCCGGTCGACCCCTTGACGGGCAAACCGGGCAAGGAAGTGCCCGTCGACGATCCCTACAATATGTATTTCACGCCGGACGGCAAGTCGGCCATCGTCGTGGCCGAAGCGCGCCACCGCCTCGATTTCCGCGATCCGAAGACCATGGCGGTGCAGTATTCGATCGATACGCCCCAGTGCGGCGGCATCAACCATGCGGATTTCTCGAATGACGGCCGCTACGCCATGTTTACCTGCGAGTTCGACGGCACCATTGCCAAGATCGACCTGGTGGGCCGCAAGGTCGACGGCTACCTGAAACTGCAGATGCCGGCCAAGCGCTTCGCCGAGTCCGGCCCCGTGGGCGGCCCGGCGAATGAAATCTGCAGCGTCAAGAAGGGCATGCCGCAAGACATACGCATTTCGCCGGACGGCAAGAAATTCTTTATCGCCGACATGGACGCCGACGGCGTGCACATCGTCGATGGCGCCACGCTGAAGGAAATCGGCTTCATCCAGACGGGCGTGGGCGCGCACGGCCTGTACCCGAGCCGCGACGGTAAAAAGTTGTACGTGGCTAACCGCGGCACGCACCGCATCCATGGCAAGCCGAAGGGCAAGGGCAGCGTCAGCGTGATCGATTTCGCCACGGAAAAAGTCGTGTCGAACTGGCCGATTCCCGGCGGCGGCAGCCCCGACATGGGCAATGTGAGCGCCGACGGCAAGTATCTGTGGCTGTCCGGCCGCTTCGACGACGTGGTGTACCGCATCGATACGAACAGCGGCGACGTGTCGAAAGTGAAAGTTGGGCAGGAACCGCACGGCCTGACCGTGTGGCCGCAGCCGGGCCGCTATTCGCTGGGTCATACGGGCAACCTGCGCTAGGCAGGCGCATGGCGCATCCCTGGAGCAAGTGTGCCGGATCTGCAGTGTTGATTGCCTAAAAGGCAATGTTGGTGCATACTGCAATTCTATTCCACGACTTCCAGGGAGCGCCATCATGATTCTTGATCACATCGGTTTGAACGTCAGCGATGCACAGGCCAGCAAGGCCTTCTTTTCGGCCGCCCTGGCGCCCCTGGGCGTATCGGTGGTGATGGAAGAGCAGGGCTGGGTCGGCATGGGCAAGGATGGCAAGCCCGATTTCTGGTTCGGCGCGGGCGGCACGCCGCATGCCGGCATGCATCTCGCCTTCGCGGCGGCAAACCGTGCCCAGGTGGACGCGTTTTACCAGGCCGCGCTGGCGGCGGGCGGCAAGGATAACGGCGCCCCCGGCATCCGTGCCATCTATCACCCGAATTATTATGGCGCTTTCGTGCTGGGGCCGGACGGCCACAATGTCGAAGCCGTCTGCCACCATCCCGAGCCTTGAGGCCGGTCATTACCTGAAGAGAGCAGCATGAAGCACAGCGCCACCCTGTTTGCCGACGATGCCGGCCGCTATGCCTACGTCAAGGCGGGTTTTTCCTGGCCAGCCCTGTTGCTGGGCTCGTTCTGGGCCGTGGCCAAGCGCCGCTGGTGGCTGTTGCTGCTCATGCTGGCGATGGATGCGTGCCTGTGGTTTGGCAGCCATCTGGCCAGCGAATTGCGCATCGGCCCGATGATGCTGCTGATGGCCGGTGCGGAACTCAGTTACCTGCTGGCGCGTGGCTGGTATGGCAACCGCTGGCTGGAAGCGTCGCTGCGCAGCCGTGGCTACAAGCCCGTCGTGCCGGGCACGGGCGCCGCTGGCTGAGCCTGCCTGGCACAGATTTTCCTTTCCGTTACTGACGTTTGCCAAGGGCAAGCCGTCCAGCCAAAACTTTCTGCACAGCCTAGCGCACCTTTGATCCAGATCATGCCTCACCTGCGGTGCTCACGTAGCCTTGGGACTCGCGTTGCAAAGCATCGTCCCACCAATCGGATATGTTTTTTCGCGTTTCGTGGCGTAACCCGGCCGTCTGCCTAAGCGTTCGGTAGTCGGTGGTGCCGCCATCTGTTTGTGTCCACCCAACCGCTATCTAATGAGGAACTCCATGTATCCATATTCCCGTAGTGTTACCCCCGCCGCCAAAAACCACCTGGAAGCGCAACTGGCTTTCTTCAATGGCTTGACGAAGTCGTTGTTCCAGTCGGTGCAGCACTTCAGTGACCTGAACATGCAACTGGCGCAAGGCTTGCTGGAAGAAAGCACGGTCACCAGCCAGAACCTGCTGACGGTCGAGCGCGCTGAAGATGTGTTTCAGGTGGCTGCCGCCTCGGGCCAGCCAGCCGCCGAGCAACTGCGCAAATACCAGCAACAGGTGTCGCGCCTGGCAGCCGATACGCAGGTCGAACTGGCCAATGTGGCAGAGCGTCATGTGAATGAAACGAGCCGCACCGCCAAGGCCCTGGCCGAGGAAGTGGCCCGTACGGCTTCGGAAGAAACGGAGAAAAACGTGCGCAAGCAGCAGGAAGCGATGCAGCGCATGGCCGAACCGTTCCAGGCCTACCAGCAAAATGGCGCCAGCCGCGAGCAGCAGCGTGGTGCGCAAAGCCGTGACGGTCAAAGCCTGCAAAGCGCCAGCCACCAGGGCAGCCAGCAGTCGGCCGGCAGCGAAAGCTCGGCCAGCGGCAGCGCATCGCAAGCAGGCTCCGCTCAAAGCAAGAGCAGCAGCGCCAGCCGTAAAGAGTAAACAGGCCGCTGCTGGCGGCTGCATCCGCATCGCGAGGGCCGAGCCTTGAGATGCGGCTGGTTGACATGCAGCGTCGCGCGTATTGGTCTGGCAGAGCGCCCGTCCCTCAGGGGGCGGGCGTTTTTTCGTCAGCGCGCGCCGCGGCAGCATGCATGGCGGCGCCCTGCGCCCTTGCCGGCTGCTGCGGCCTGGCCGGGGATGCAGGCTTGGCCGTGTCTCGCGGCGTGCCCGCATTGTGCGCTGTTTTGTCCGCCGCGCTGTTGGCATCGATAAAGGCGCTCACGGCGTCGAGCGTGGGCGCCAGCATGCGCAAGGGGCCGGCCAGCGAGGCGACCAGGGTGGTATGGCTGACCTTGCCGAAATACATTTCCGTCACGGGCCTGTTCAGCGCCCGCAAGGCCTTGGCCAGGCCGCCCGTGTTGCGCTGCGGATTGACCAGCTTGTCCTGGCCGGGCTGGGGCGCGATCAGCAGGGCGGGCGGGGCATCGGCCGTCACGTGGTGGATGGGTTGCGAAGCGGCGGGCGTGTCCGGGTAAAAGAAGACGGGCCGGGTCGTGGTGTTCTCGATGGGCAAAAAATCATAGGGGCCGGCCAGGCCTATCCAGCCGCGCAAGTCGTGCGGGCGCATGCCGTGGCGCGCCAGCAGGCTGGCGTCGAGCGCCAGCATCGCCGCATTGTAGGCGCCGGCGCTATGGCCCATGACGAACAAACGCGCGGGGTCGCCGCCATGGCGGCTCGACTCCATAGCGGCCCAGGCCACGGCGCGGGCCGCATCCTGCAGGATTTCGGGGTAGTGCACGTCCGGATACAGTCGGTAGTCGGCGATCACGGCCAGGTAGCCGCGCGCGGCCAGTGCATGGCCAACGAAGGCATAGTCGGCGCGCTCGCCGGAAGTCCAGTTGCCGCCATAAAAGAACACCACGACGGGCACGGGCCCCGTGCGGCTTTTTGGGGCATAGACATCGAGTTTTTGCCGGGGCAGGGGGCCGTAGACCAGGCCCCGCGTCACCTTCGAGGCGCTGCCGGACGACAGGGCATTGATGGCCGTCAAGGGCGAGCAGGCGATCAGGCCGGCGGCCAGGGGCAGCGTCGCCAGCAAGCCCAGCAGAGTGTTGCGCACGATCGTCATGCCGGCCCCTTGTCGTTGTGCAGTATGGTTGCAGTGTAGGCCAAGCGGGGCGCGGCGGGCAGGAGTTGTTGCAGTGGCATAGAAATTATTCAGAAACAATGTTGTCTTGCAGCAGCCATTTGCGGGCCGTGGCGATGACGGCGTCCGACAGGGTGCGCGTGAGGGGCGTCTGGATATCCCAGGCATGCCAGGTCAGGGGCACGTCGAGCGCCTGCCCTGCGGCCACGTCGACCAGCCGGCCGGCGGCCAGCGCCGTTTCCGCCTGCAGCAGGGGCACCATGCCATAGGCATAGCCCGCTTCGATGAAGCGCACGAAGTCGCGCGCCGAACCGAGCACATGGTGTGGATAGCGGCCCGCGTAGCCGAGCCGGTGCTGCAGGTAGCGTTCGTGCAGGGCATCCTTGCTGCCGAACGTGATGGCGGGCGCCTGGCTGACGGCTTCCACCGTAAATCCATGGGGAAACCACTGCCGGGCGAATGCGGGCGAGGCCACGCACAGGTAGCGCATGCCGCCCAGCGGCGTGGCCGTGGTGCCCGCCACCAGGTCGTTGGCGCTGGTGACGCAGGCAAACACCCGGCCTTCGCGCAGCTGGCTCAGGGTGTGGTCCTGGTCGTCGAGGCGGATGTCGAGCAGGCAGGACGGCGGCGACAGCAGCGGCCCCAGCGCTTCCGGGATCCACGTGGCGGCGCTGTCGGCGTTGACGGCGATGGCCAGTTCCGGCAATTGCGTGGTGGGACCAGGCTGGGCGTCGAGCGCCGCTTCAAGCAGCTTGACTTGGCGGTAATGGGCGATCAGGCGCTGGCCCGCTTCCGTGGGCAGGGGCGGGTGGCTGCGGATGATCAATAACGTGCCTTCCAGGTTTTCCAGGGTGCGGATGCGCTGCGACACGGCCGGCTGGCTGATCGCCAGCGCTTGCGCCGCCTTTTCAAAGCTGCCCAGGCCAATCACGGCGTCGAGGGCGGCCAATCCACGGTAGTCGACGACGCGCATAAGTTTCTCTTATATATGGTTAGAATCATTCATTATACTTATATTTACTTTTTCTTTACACTGTTGAAATAGGGTAACAACTCCACTCTCCCGCGCGGTCCCCCTGGTTCCGCACCACCCTCCACCTACCTCTGATGACTTTGCCGTTGCCGGCAGAGCGTGGGCGGCCGTGCGCGTGATGGAAAGCAATGGAAAGGAATCGATATGGACAGCGCAATTTTCTTGAAAGGCATGGGGCTCGGGGCGAGCCTGATCGTGGCCATCGGCACGCAAAACGCCTTCTTGCTCAAACAGGGCTTGAAACGCCATTACGTGCTCACCTGCATCCTCGTCTGCCTGTTGTGCGATGCGATTTTAATCACGGCCGGCGTGGCCGGCATGGGCACTTTTATTGCCGACAACCCCAATTTCCTGTTGTGGGCCAAGGCCGGCGGCGCCACCTTCCTGATCGCCTACGGCTTGCGCGCCGCCAAGTCGGCCTGGCGCCCGACGGCCATGACGGTATCGGCCGCCAAGGCGCCTGAAGGCTACTGGGCCGTGATCGGCGCGGCGCTCGCGTTCAGCTTGCTGAACCCGCACGCCTTCCTCGACACGGTCATTCTGCTCGGTTCGATCGGCGGCCAGCATGAAGGCGTGGGACGTTTCTACTTCGCCGGCGGCGCCATCATGGCCTCGGCCCTGTGGTTCTTCCTGCTGGGCTTTGGCGCCCGCTACCTGGCGCCCGTGTTTGCCAAGCCCATGGCCTGGCGCGTGCTCGACGGCATCATTGCCCTCGTCATGTGGGCCATCGCCGCCTCGCTGTTCCTGTAATCAGCGGGTCAGGAAGTTCAATACGCGGCTGGCCAGCTTGCCATATGGCGGCCGCAGCAGTGCCAGGGCGCTGTAGCGCGCCTGGTAGAACACGGGGCGCAGCTTGCTGAAAGTGTGAAAACCTTCGACGCCGTGGTAGTGGCCCATGCCGGACTCCCCCACGCCGCCGAAGGGCAAGTCGTGCTGGCCCACGTGGAACAGGGCGTCGTTGACGGACACGCCGCCCGACATCACCGTGTCGATCAGCATCTGCACGGTCTGCTTGTCGTTGCTGAAAGGATAGATGGCCAGCGGGCGCGGCCCCCCGTTGATGCTGGCGATCACCGTGTCCAGATCGGCATAGCCGCGCAGGGGCAGGATGGGGCCGAAGATTTCCCGCGTCAGCAGCAGGCTGTCTTCGGGCGCGCCCAGCACGATGTGCGGCGCGATCTTGCGCGTGGCGCGGTCGTACGCCGGCCCCGGCAGCAGCGAAATCACTTGCGCGCCCCGTTCCCGCGCTTCATCCAGCGCCTGCAGCAGGCGCTCAAAGGCGGCTTCGTCGATGATGGACGTGTAATCGGGCGTATCGAGCCGCGGGTAGCGCGTGGGCATGATCCGGCGCGCATGCTCGACGAAGGCGGCGATGCCGGCCTCGGGCAGCCAGGCGTGGTCGACGCTGGTGCAGATTTGCCCCGCGTTCAGGTATTTGACGAACAGGATGCGCTCGGCAGCCGTGCGCACGTCGAAATCGGCGCAGACGATGGCCGGCGCCTTGCCGCCCAGCTCCAGCGTGACGGGGCACAGATTCTGTGCGGCCGCCGCCATGACGGCGCGGCCCGTCTGGCCGGACCCTGTAAACAGCAGGTGGTCGAACGGCAGTTGTGAAAACGCAATACCTACGCCGCCCGTCTCGTCAACAAACTGCAGCTTTTCCGGCGGGAAATAGGCGGGCATGGTCTCGATCAGCAGCCGGGCCAGGTGGCGCGAGTTCTCGCTCATCTTGACCATGGCGCGGTTGCCGGCGGCAAAGATGTAGGTCAAGGGCACCAGACTCAGGTTGACGGGGAAATTCCACGGCACGATGACGCCCACCACGCCCAGCGGCTGGGGAATGACGCGGTTGCGGGCGCCCGGGAAATTGCGCCAGTCCACACTGCGGCGCTGCGGCTGCATCCATTTTTTCAACTTTTTCAGTACATGATCGATGCCGTCGATGGCGGGGAATATCTCCGCCAGCAAGGTTTCGTGGTGGGAACGGTTGCCATAGTCGGCGTTGATCGCCTCGCACAATGCCAGCTTGTGGTCGCGGATATAGCGCTGCAGGGTTTGCAGGTCGCGCTTGCGCTCGGCGAACGTGGGAATGGGGTGCGCCAGGCAGGCGGCGCGCTGGCGTGCCAGGATGGCGTCGAGCGCGGCGTGCGCCGGGGGAGCGGTCATGTGCATGGGTTTCCTCGCGTGGGCTGGCGGTGTCGTCCCGGGCAGGGTACAGCAATCGGGCAATGATGCCTATTCTGTAGTATTTATGGTCAAGCAACAATTGTCTGTTGTGCGCGCCGCCATGGCCGGCGCGAATCGCCGTAGAATGCCTGATTGAGCGCTTTAACCAGCTTGCATCCAGGAATGCCATGACCTCGACCACGCCAGACTCGCTGCACATCGTGTGCCCCCATTGCGACGCCGTCAACCGCCTGCCGGCCGCCCGGCTCACGGAGCAGCCCACCTGCGGCAAGTGCCAGAAGGATTTGTTTACGGGCCAGCCCGTGGACCTGGCCAGCGCCCGTTTCCTCAAGCATATCGCGCGCAGCGACATTCCCGTGCTGGTCGACTTCTGGGCGCCGTGGTGCGGCCCGTGCCGCAGCATGGCGCCATTCTATGTGCAAGCCGCCAGGACCCTGGAACCGGCGTTCCGCGTCGTCAAGGTGAATACGGAAGCGTCGCCTGACCTGGGCAGCCGTTTCAATATCCGCAGCATTCCCACCCTGGCCCTGTTTTTGCGCGGCGTGGAAGTGGCGCGCCAGCCGGGCGCCATCGATGCGAATGCCATCATCGCGTGGGCAAGGGGCAAGGCGCATTTCTAGGCGCAGGGGAAAGCCGTTCAGGTTTTCCATTTGACATTTAATATGGTGCCATATTATATTGTGCCATATGATAAAACTCGCACAGAAATACACGGCCCTGCTCGGTGACGTCCAGCGCCGCGCGCTCGGCGCGGATCTGCCCGCATCCATCGGGAGGCTGCGCCTGTGCTTTGAAGTGCTGGGGCTGGCGTCCGCCATCGATGGCGATTGCGCCACGCGCCTGGGCCGGCATGGCTTGTCGGAAGGCAAGTTTGTCTTGCTGTCCTTGCTGCGCGACGTGCCCGAGGGGCTCTCCCCGCACGAACTGGCCGAGCGGGCCGGCGTGACGCGCGGCACCATCACGGGCTTGCTCGACGGCCTCGAACGCGACGGTTTCCTGGCGCGCCACGCGGACCAGTTCGACCGGCGCAAGCTGCTGGTGCGCCTGAGTGCCAAGGGAAACATGGCTGCCGCCACCCTGGTCGATGAGCACGCGCAGTGGATCGCCAGCCTGTTTGCCGATTTCACGCCAGAAGAAATGCAGTTGTTGAGTGGATTGCTGGAAAAAGCCTGGCGCAAGACGGATAAGGGTGAAATGCAGGGTGCTGCATGAGCCGTGGCGTCGCCGATATCGCTCCCGCCCGCCTGGCCCTGCTGAACCAGGGAATGGTGGCCAGCACCACCCTGACGGAAGGGTTGGCCATCGATTTTGCCCAGTTGCTGGCTGCCGCCGTGCCCGCTATCGGCGGGGCACGGCTGGAACAAATGCGGGCCCAGGCCGCCGCGGGTATCACCAAGCGCATGCTGCTGGCTGGGCAATTGCTGCTCGATGCCAACGTTGACCTGGCTCAATTGCAAGGCCATGTTTCCGACACGGTGCGCGGCTGGGCCTGCTTTGCCATCGCCGACCAACCCGGCTTGACCTTGCCGCAACAGCTGGCCGCCATGCGGCCGCTGGCCGACGATGGTCACTTCGGCGTGCGCGAATGGGCCTGGCTGGCGCTGCGGCCCCGGCTGGCCGAGCATTTGCCTGACGCCATCGCGCTGCTGGCGCCATGGACGGCGGACCCGTCGGAAAGAGTGCGGCGCTTTGCCTGCGAAGCGCTGCGCCCGCGCGGCGTGTGGTGTGCGCACATTGCCGAGCTGAAGGAAGAGCCGCAGCTGGCCTTGTCCCTGTTGCAGCCCCTGCGCGCCGACCCGGCCGTCTACGTGCAGGATTCCGTGGCCAACTGGCTCAACGATGCGGCCAAGAGCCGGCCGGACTGGGTGCGCAGCCTGTGCGCGCAATGGCTGCTGGAAAGCCCTGTTGCCGCCACGGCCCGCATTTGCAAGCGGGCCCAGCGTTCACTTTCTTAATTGTTTGGAGGAAAAACATGCATTATCTGTTGGAACTGTACAGCCCGAAACCGGCCTGGCTGGCCCTCGACGGCGCCGCGCGCCAGGCGTATTTCGCCACCGTGGGCGCCGGCATGGCCGCCTTGTTGGGCACGGGCGCCGAAGCGCTGGCCATGGGCGCCGTCGATGGCGGCAAGCTGCATGCGGCTGCCCAGCAATTCTATGCCGTCTGGCGCTTCCCGGACGAGGCAGCACTCGACGCCTTGCTGGCCGGTATCGCCGCCACGGGCTGGCATGATTATTTTGATACCATCAATGCGGCTGGCCCGGCCGTGGATTTCCCTGCCCACCTGGCGCAGCTGGCCGCCGTCTAAGCGTCCGACGTTTTCCTTGCCGCTGAGGTAAAGTTGGCATTTCCATCCGATTATCGACGTTGATGCCAATCAAACTGCTTTCCACCCTGATGCTTGCCCTGGCGCCCATGCTGGCGTCGGCAGCCCTTGCCACCCCGCAAGCGCTGGTTGCCGCCGCCCGCAGCCAGGTGGGCGTGACCCTGCAGTACGACCCGCGCTATGAGCGCCTCGCCTATCCGGGCGGCGACGTGCCGCTCGAGCGGGGCGTGTGCACGGACGTGGTCGTGCGTGCCTACCGTAAACTTGGGCAGGATTTGCAGGTGCTGGTGCACGAAGACATGCGCAAGGCATGGCAGGTGTACCAGCAGCAGGGGCGCTGGCAGATGAAGGGGCCGGACCGCAATATCGACCACCGGCGCGTGCCGAACCTGGGTACCTACTTTGCCCGCCACGGCACCAGCCTGCCTCCAGCCACGCAAGCGAGTGCTTACCGCGCGGGCGACATCGTCACCTGGCGCCTGCCGCGCAACCTGACCCACATCGGCATCGTCAGCGACAAGCAGTCGTGGAGCGGCGTGCCGCTGATCATCCACAACATCGGCGAGGGCGCGCGCGAGGAAAATATTTTATTCAGCTATCCGATCACGGGGCACTATCGCTGGCAACCCCGCTGAGGGGCAAGGGCGCCATCTCTTGCAGGATCGCCAGCACCCTGGCCAGCGCCGTGTCGATATCGAGCTTGTCGATGGCGCCATAGCCGAGGAACAGGCCTTCGTGGCGGGCGGGGCCGTGGTAAAAGCTGGCCAGCGCATACAGACTGACGTCGGCCAGGCGTGCCCGGCGCAGCAATTCGGCGATATCGAGCGGTGCCTGCGCCAGCGCCGCCACGTGGAAGCCGGCGCTGGCCGGCACCAGGCGGAACCACGGCGCCAAGGGGCCGTTGAACCAGTGCAGCAGCCGCTCGCGGCGCCCCGCATAAATGTCATGGCAGCGGCGGATATGCCGCAGCAAATGGCCGTCCAGGATGAACCTGGCCAGCGCATGCTGGCTCAGACTGGCCGTGTGGCAATCGCTCAGGTATTTCACCGTCTGCATGGCGGCCACGAGGGCTTGCGGCAGCACAACATAGCCCAGGCGTAATTCCGGCAGCATGATCTTGGAAAAGCTGCCCACGTGGGCGACGACGCCATAGCGGTCCATGCTTTGCAGGGAATCCTCGGGCCGGCCTTCGTAGCGGAAGGCGCTGTCGTAATCGTCTTCGATGATGATGGCGCCCAGTTGGTGCGCCCGTTCCAGCAATGCATGGCGGCGCGCCAGGCTCATCGGCATGCCGAGCGGAAATTGATGGGCGGGCGTGACATAGATCAAGCGCGTGCCGTCCGGGATTTGCGCGACGACAAGGCCATCCTCGTCCACTTCGATGCCCACCACGCGCGCGCCCAGGCTGGCGAACACGGCGCGCGCCACCGGATAGCCGGGTTCTTCCACGGCAACCGTGTCGCCCGGTTCCAGCAGGGTCAGCGCGAGCAGGTGCAAGGCTTGCTGCGCGCCGCTGGTGACGAGTACTTGCTCCTCGGTGCAATGGATGCCGCGGCTGAAGGCGGCATGACCGGCAATCGCCGCGCGCAAGGCCGGCAAACCCTCCACGGGGCCGTAGCGGCCGCGCGCCTGGCCGCTCTGGCGCAGCGCATGCAGCATGCAGGCGCGCCATGCATCCTGCGGGAAATGCGCTGGCGTGGCGCGTCCGCCGATGAAGGCGTAGCGCGCCGGCTCTTCCTGGCTGGCGCGCCGCAGGGGCGTGGGCGTCGCTTCCCAGCGGGCGATGCGCTGCGCGCTGGCCAGCGGCGTGCTGGCATGGCGCCGCTGCGGCGAGGCATGCGGCGTCTGCACGAAGCTGCCCACGCCGACTTTTCCTACCAGCAGCTTTTCATAGCCGAGCTTGTCATACACGTCGGACACCGTCTTGCGCGACAGGCCCAGTTGGCTGGCCAGCAGGCGCGAAGGCGGCAATTGCTGGCCGTCCGTCAGGCGGCCCGAGCGGATGGCTGCGCTGAGCTGGCGGTACAGCTGGCCGCCCAGGTCGCGCGTGCCGTCGATCAGGATATGTAATTCCATGGAGTATCTGTAGGTGGTCTGCCGTTTTTCGGCGGGATTGGCCTGCCGCGCGCGTTATTCGCGCTTCTACAATGGCGCATCTCTCATTATTAAGGAATACATCATGACACAGCAACGACTCGACTTCACGCAAGCTTCGCCCGACGCCGTCAAGGCCATGTATGCGCTGGAAGCGGCGATCGCCAAACTGGGCGTGGAACACACGCTGCTCGAGCTGATCCGCCTGCGCGCCTCGCAAATCAATGGCTGCGCTTTTTGCGTGGACATGCACACGAGCGACGCGCGCAAGGCGGGCGAAACGGAGCGCCGCCTGTATGCCGTCTCCGTCTGGCGCGAAACGCCGTTCTTCACGCCGCGCGAACGGGCCGTGCTGGCCTGGACGGAAGCGCTGACCCTGCTGCCGCAAACCCAGGCGCCCGATGACGTGTACGCGGCGCTGGCGGAACAATTGACGCCGGCAGAAATGGTCAACGTCACCCTGGCCATCGGCTCCATCAATACCTGGAACCGCCTGGCCGTGGGTTTCCGCAAGATGCCCGAATAACTGTGTGTTCGTTCGCGAACAGACGCCTGGCCTGCCCCTGCGTAGTCTGGCAAGACACTGTCAGCGGAGGAATAGCCATGGAAGTCAATATCAGCGAAGTAATGGAAAAGACGCCGCAGCAGCAGGAAGAAGCGCGCCGCGAATTCATCGCGGAACTGTGGCGGCGTTTTGAAGCCTTGCAGGAATGGGCCGTCAGCCACTGGCCGGACCAGCAGCATCCCTTGAGTTCCGCCGATTTCGTCGAGACGCGCAAGGAGATATTGAGTTTGCGCTCGCCGGCAGGTTCCTTGAACCAGCCGGCGCAGCAGCATGCGGCGGAACCGGAGCAGGGCGGGGCGCAATATCTGGATGTGACGCCAGCCCCCTGGCCTTGAGGAGCGCCTGAGAAAACGTCCATGACTGCGTTGCCGTGCCTGGCCGTACTAGCGTACTGCCTGCGGCACGGCGCCTTGTCCTGAACGTTTTTCAGGTGCCCCCGTCCTGAAAAATCCGCTGTAAAAGTTACTGCTTGACCACTTCCGCTTTCTTGCCCTGCGCAAACACCCAGCAAACCAAACTCACCAGCAGCCCCGCCATCACGCCATACGCCAGATTCAGCGCGCTGTCGAACAGCAGCGGCGCCACCAGGCCCGAGACCAGCGCGAACAGCAGCATCTGGATGAACGATTGCATCGACGACGCCAGGCCGCTGTTGTTGGGGAAGTGGTTCAGGGCCATCAGGGTCATCGGCGGCATGGCGATGGACAGGGCGAACGAGTAGAAGAACAATGGCAGCACGGCCCACGGCACTTCGGCCGCAAAGAAGTAGTTATAGCCGATGTTGGCCAGCGCGGCGACCAGCATCAGGATGAAGCCGGCCCAGATCATCTGGCGCTGGCTGTAGCGGTGGGCGATTTTCGCCGACAGGGCCGAACCGAACACCATGCCGCTGATCAAAGGAATGAACAGCCAGGCGAAGGCCGTTTCCGGCAGGTGCAGGATGTTGATGATGAAGTAGGCGGCCGAGCCGATGTACAGCGCGAAGCCGCCAAACGCCGCGCCGATGGCCGTCGACAGCAGCAGGAACTGGCGGTGGCACAGCACTTTCCAGTAATTGACGGCGATGTCGCCCAGGTGGAAGGCGTGGCGCTGTTCCTTGGGCAGGCTTTCCGGCAGCGCGCGCCAGACGACGACGAACATCAGCACGCCGAAGGCCGTCAGGAACCAGAAAATCCAGCGCCAGCCCAGGCTGACCTGCAGCCAGCCGCCCAGCACGGGCGCGATGGCCGGCGCCAGCGCGAACACCATCATGATGTGCGAGAGGATTTTTTGCGCGGCGGCGCCCGAATAGCGGTCTTGCACGATGGCGCGGCCGATCACGGAGCCGGCGCCTGCCGACAGTCCCTGCAGCACGCGCCAGGCCAGCAGCCAGCCCAGCGACGGCGCCAGCGCGGCGCCCACGGAGGCGATCACATACAGCACCAGCGAGACGAGAATCACGGGACGGCGGCCGAACGAATCGGACAGGGTGCCGTAAAACAGCATCATGAAGGCGAACGTGAACAGGAAAAAGCTCAGGGTTTGCTGCACCAGCAGGGGGCTGGCATTGAAATCTTGCGTGATGGCGGGGAAAGACGGCAGATAGGTGTCAATTGCAAGCGGTCCGACCATCGCCAGGCCCGCCAAAATCCAGGTTAATAATTTAGTCATGTTGAAGAGTGTTTTTGTTAGTCCGTCATTTTACGCTAGTGGCTGGAATCGGGTCCGGTGCCGCGGCGGTTTGCCATCTATATGCGTTTTTCGCATATAGAACCTTGAAATTCTTCGTTTGCATCGCTTGCCGTCACCGCTAAGCTGGGGCGACCCGGCTTGTTTGCCATTTTCTGGAAGTGATACGCCATGCACAGCATTTATCCCGCGGCGCCCGCCGACGACACGGCCCAGTGGAACCTGGGACCCGTGATCCAGGCCTTGCGCAGCTCGCGCGAAGACAAGCACAAGATCCGCCATAACGGCAGGGTGCGCGAACTGCCGTCGCGCGAAGCGCTCACCACCATCGTCAACGGCCTGTCGGCGGCCCTGTTCCCCACGCATTACGGACGGCCGAATCTGACCGATGAAAGCATCGACTATTTTGTCGGCGATACCCTGAACACCACCCTGAACCGCCTCAGCGAGCAGGTGCGGCGCGGCTTGCTATTTTCCATACCAGCTGGCGATGAACAGAACGGCGCCAGCGACGATGCGGCTCTGGCGCAGCAGGCGCGCGACATCACGCGCGCGTTCGCCGCCAGCCTGCCCGACATCCGCGCCCTGCTGGTGTCGGACGTGCAGGCCGCCTACGCGGGCGACCCGGCCGCCACCTCGGTGGCCGAGATCATGCTGTGCTATCCGGGCACCATCGCCATTCTGTACCATCGCCTGGCGCACCGCCTGCATTTACTCGGTGCGCCTTTCCTGGCGCGCCTGATCGCCGACATCGCGCACACCCTGACGGGCATCGACATCCACCCGGGCGCGCACATCGGCGCCTCCTTCTTCATCGACCATGGCACGGGCGTGGTGATCGGCGAGACGGCCATCATCGGCCAGCGCGTGCGTTTGTACCAGGCCGTCACCCTGGGCGCCAAGCGTTTTCCCGCCGATGCTTCCGGCGCGCTGATCAAGGGCACGCCGCGCCACCCCATCGTCGAGGACGACGTGGTCATCTACGCGGGCGCGACCGTGCTGGGGCGCATCACCATCGGCGCGGGATCGACCATCGGGGGGAATGTGTGGCTGACGCAGAGCGTGCCGCCTGAGAGTAACGTATCGCAGGCGCAGATGCGCAACGATTAGGTGTGGCGAAAGGGGAGTAAGCCCAGAGCTAAGGCTGGGGTCAGACCCGGCGGTCTGACCCCACAGCTTTGGCGTGGCGCCTGGCTTTGCAAAAACCTTACTTCACCGTCAGCGCTTCATACCGCGCCACGGGCACGCCATCCTTCAGCAGCAGCAATTCCTGGTCCGCATAGCGGTAGCCATTGACTTCGCCCAGGGTGGTCAGGAGTTCGCGTTCGAGATCCATGTCCTGCGGCTGGCACATCATCATGGTGCCGGCCATCTGCCCGAAGGACAGGGTGCTGACGCCATCGCTGGTGTAGCCGCCCATCATCTGGTTGCAGCCGCTGTGGCCAGCGGCGCGGCCTTCGGCCAGCAGCAGGGTCACTTCGCGCTGCTCGGGCGCCTTGCGCACGATTTTCTTGCCCTTCAATTCCTTCAGCTTCCACTGCGTGCCCGTCAGCTTCGGCGCCGGCTTGGCGGGCGAGGTGGCGCCTGGCGCGGCGGCGGCAGCGTCGCTGCGCACGGGCGTTTGCGCGCAGCCGGCCGTGATGGCGACGATGGCGGCGAGGGGGATCAGTCTGGCGATATTGAACATGGCATTTCCTTCTTCAAATGAATGGCGCCAGATTAGCAGATCGGCGCCGCGCCAGCGTGCACGGTTGACAAGCCTACCGCTCCTGCTCCAGCCGCGCCTCGAGCAAGGTGCGCGCCGCCGCCGCGTAGGCGCGGCAGGCTTGCTGGTCGACGAAGGCCTCGCTGCCGGCCGTGGCGCTCGCCTCCAGCCGTTCCCATAGCTGCGACGCCTCCGGATGGGCGGAGATCAGCACGTCGCAAGGCAGTTGTTCCAGGGTCTCGAAGCTGCGGCGCAGGTCGTCCACCGCGTTCGGATACTCGCTGCTGGCGCTGAACTTGAAGCCGGGGCGCGAAACGGCGTTGAGACTGTCCGCGTAGACCATGTTCAGGCAGCGGGGGCCGTCGCACGATTGCCACGTCCAGCTCAGGCCTCCGGGCGTGTGGCCCGGCGTGGCGTGCGCCGTCAGTTGAATGGGGCCGACATTGAACTGGCCGCCGTCGCGCGCCAGGCGCATGTCCTTCACGGGCGGGTACTTGGGCAGCGCGTGGTATTGCGGGTCGTCCGGCCCCACTTCGCCCGACGCCAGATCCAGCGCGGCCGACGGGCTGGCGGCCACCAGCGCATTGCTGCGCCGCTGCAGTTCGGCCAGGCCGCCCGCATGGTCGATATGACCGTGCGAATTGAGTATCAGCTTGACATCCTCGATGCGAAAACCCAGCGCGCCGATGTTGGCGATGATCTTCGGCGCCGATTCCGGCAAGCCGCCGTCGATCAGCACATGGCCCTGCGGTGACGTGATGAGCACGGAACTGAGGCCTTTCACGCCCACATAATAGGTATTGCCGAAGATGCGGAACGGCGTCTGGTCGGCATTCCAGGCGGCGCAGACGTCGCAGCCAGGCGTCGGCGGCGTGGCTGGCTCCTGCGCCAATGCCAGGGCGCCATGGCCTGCCAGCAGCGCCACTGCCAGCGCGCGTGTAAGAGTGGGGGGCATTGCGATCCTTATCCGTGTTGCCAAGGTGGCGTATGCTGACACGGAACGGGTCTGGATGCAAATGCCCGCGGGGACGCGGGCGGCGTTCAGGCCGCGGCGAGCGTGGCCTCGTCTGGCGCGATGCTGACCTGGCGCCCCGCGTGATCGGCCGGCAGGCGCGGACCCTGGCCGAAGACCTTGTGGCGCAGGGTGCCTTCCTCGTAGGCGGTGCGGTAGCGGCCGCGCCGCTGCAGTTCCGGCACGATGTGGGTCACCACGTCGGCCATGCTGTCGTGCGCCACGGCGAAGGCGAGATTGAAGCCGTCGATGCCCGTCTCGTCCAGCCACGCTTCCAGCTGGTCGGCCACCTGGCGCGCATCGCCCACCAGCACGGGGCCGCGCCCGCCCAGGCCGATGTATTCGGCTGCCTCGCGCACCGTCCACGTGCGATTCGGGTCGGCCTGGCTGAACGAGGCCAGCGCCGAGCGCCCGGCCGGGGAATCGATGTAGTCGATGGTGGCGTCGAGCGGGTAGCGGCTGAAATCGACGCCCGTCCAGCCCGACAGCAGCACCAGCGCCGCCTCGATATTGACGTGGCGCAGATAGTCGGCGTGTTTGGCGCGTGCCTCGGCTTCCGTGGCGTCCGTTATGATCAGCGCCTGGGCGTAGATCAGCAGCGCGTCGCCATCGCGTCCGGCCAGCCGCACGGCGGCGCGCAGGTCGTCGGCGTAGCGTTTCACTACCGTCTTGCTGGGGCCACTGACAAACGTGGCTTCCGCATGGCGCGCCGCAAATCGCGTGCCGCGCGGCGAGGTGCCCGCCTGGTACAGCAGCGGCGTGCGCTGCGGCGACGGCTCGCACAGATGGATGCCGGGCACCTGGTAGTGGCGCCCGGCATGGTTGATCGGATGTACCTTGGCCGGATCGGCGTAGATTGCGCGCGCCTTGTCGTTGACGACGGCGTCGTCGTCCCAGCTTTTTTCCCACAGCTTGTAGACGACTTCCAGGTATTCGTCGGCCAGGTCGTAGCGTTCGTCGTGGCCCAGCTGCTGTTGCAAGCCCAGGTTGCGCGCCGCGCTGTCTAAATAGCCGGTAACGATATTCCAGCCGATGCGTCCACCCGTCAGGTGGTCGAGGGTGGAGATGCGCCGCGCGAACGTGTACGGATGTTCGTAGGTGAGGGCGCAGGTGACGCCGAAGCCCAGGTGCGTGGTGGCTTGCGCCATGATGGGCACGAGGGCCAGCGGGTCGTTCAGCGGTACCTGCACGCCGTGTTCCAGGGCCGCATCGAGGCTGCCCCGGTACACGTCATACACGCCCAGCACGTCGGCCAGGAACACCGCGTCGAACAGGCCCGCTTCCAGCAGGCGCGCCAGCTCCGTCCAGTGCGCAGGATCCGTATAGCGGTGGCTGCGGTCGCGCGCATGCGTCCACAGTCCCGGCGACTGGTGGCCGACGGTATTCATCTGGAAGGCGTTGAAGCGTATCGTCTTGGCCATGGCTTATTTGGCCGCCGTCTGCAAGGCTTGCTGGTAATCGGGTTTCGAATAGCCGGCAAAGTGTTTATTGGTGATGTCGAGGAATTCGCGCGAGCGGTAGGCGGCGGCCAGGTCCTTGGCGAACTGCTTGTCCTTGTCCGCCGCGCGGATGGCCACCAGGTTGACGTAGTTGGGCGAGATTTTCTCTGCCACCAGCGCCTCCGTCAGTTTCAGCCCCGACGCCAGCGCGTAATTGCCGTTGATGAATGAGTAATCGGTGTCGCCCAGCGAGCGTGGCAGCTGCGCCGCTTCCAGCGGCAGCAGCTTGATTTTCTTCGTATTGACGGCGATATCCTTTTCCGACGCGCGCACGGGGTCGAAGCTGGCGCGCAGCTTGATCCAGCCCAGCTGGTCGAGCAGCACCAGCGCGCGCGCCTGGTTGGTCGGGTCGTTCGGCAAGCCCACCGTCGTGCCTTCCTTCACGTCGTCCAGCGTCTTGTGCTTCTTGCTGTAGATGGCGATCGGCGCCGTGGGTATCGTGATCAGATCCGTCAGGGCCAGCTTGTGCTCCAGCGCGAATTTCTTCAGGTAGACGATGTGCTGGAACACGTTGGCGTCCAGCGAACCCTCGGCCAGCGCGAAGTTCGGCTGGATGTAGTCGTTGAATTCCACCAGCTTGACCTTGTAGCCCTGTTTTTCCAGGATGGGCTTGATGCCCAGCTTGATCTGGTCCGCGTACGGCCCGGCGCTGGTGCCGATGGTGATGTCTTTCGGGTCCTTGGCGTGGGCGAAGCTGGCCGTCAAGGCCAGGGTCAGGGCGCTGAGGAGGATGCTGCGGCGGGCGATGGTCATGGTGGCTCCTTGGTGAGTGAATTATGAATATGCCGTCGGCTCGGGCACCGTGCCGGTCAAGGCAAAGCGTCCCAGGTCGCGCAGCTTGTAGTCGATGGGGTCGTGCAGGGTATGCACGCGTACGTTGCGCCAGTAGCGGTCGAAGCCATATTGGGCCGAGGTGGAACGGGCGCCCGTCAGCTCGAACATCTGGCTGCTGATTTCCACGCCCGCCTTGTGCGCCAGGCATTTGGCTTCGGCCACGGCCACGGCCAGCAAGCCCCGTTCGCGCGCCGTCACCAGCGCGCCCTTGCGGAAGACCTTTTCCAGTTCCTGCGCCGCCGCGTCGACCAGTACTTGCGCGGGGCGCAGCAAGAGCCACAGCTGGCCATAGCGGTGTTGTACCAGAGGGTCGTCCGTTGCCTTGCCCACGCCCGAGGCAAACCAGGCTTTCGCCTGTTCGTCCGTGTACTGGCGCGCCGCCTCGAACGCGCCTTCGGCGATGCCCAGGTATAAATTCGCCATGATCAGCTGCGCGATCTGCGAGCGCACCGTGGCTTGCGGCGTGGCGGCCTGCGCGGGCGCCTGCAGCACCAGCTCATGCGGCAGATGAACTTGTTGAAAATGCACGTTGCCGCTATCTGTCTGGCGCTGGCCGAAGGCGTCCCAATCCGCCTGCACGCTCACGCCGTCCTGGCGCGTGGGCAGGGCGGCGATCAGCGCTGTCTGCGTGGGCGCGTGCCAGGCGGAGACGGTCAGCCAGTCGGAACCGACGGAGCCGGAAGCAAAGCTCTTGATGCCGTCGAGGAGATAGCCGTCGCCGCTGTCGGTCGCCGTGACCCGCTTGTCGAGGGGGTTGAGGGCATTGCCCCAGAACAGGCGCTCGTCGACGGTCAAGGTGAGCAGGCGGCGCTGCTGCTGCGCGCTGCCATACAGCTGCAGGCCGGCCAGCTGCAGATGGTGGAAGCCGAAGACGTGCGCCAGCGCGCTGTCGGCGCGGGCCAGGATGCGGATCACCTGGTACACGAGGGGCCACGACGCGCCCTGACCGCCGAATTCCACCGGGATCGACAGGGTCAGCAAACCCGATTCACGCAGCCATTCGCGTTCCTGCGCCGCATGGCCGCCCGCCTGGTCGCGGGCATTGGCCGTTTCGGCCAGGCGCGCGGCCAGCGACGTGGCGATGCTGATGGCGTCCCGCAGGGGTTCCGGCACAGGCGGCTGGGGACGGGCGGCATGGAGAAAAACGCTAGACATGAGTGACATTCCAGAAAGACGATGAGGCCGATATTGCACCGCTCCGCGTGCGCCGTACACGAAGAAAACCGCGCATGGATATGCGAAAAAAAGCCGCGCGGCTGCCGGCGCCATGGCGTGCGGGGCGTCAGGCCCGGATAGTCAAAAAACGCATATCGAAGCGCGAAAGCATTCGTTCTAACGCGCTCCTGATGGCGATAGGCTGCAAGCATCCAAGTAGCCAAATCAAATCATTACGTACAGGGACGGGCATCACATGAGCATCTTGTTATTGGGCGGTAGCCCGCAACTCCCATCGAGTTCCAGCCGCCTGCTGCTGCATATCGGCGAACAGCTGGCGCTGCAGGGCCACAGCTACGCCCAGCTGCATGTGCGCGACCTGCCGGCGCGCGCCCTGCTGCAGGCCGACTACGACGACGCGGCGATCTCCCGCGCCGTGCGCGCCGTGGCCGATGCCGACGCCATCGTGATCGCCACGCCCATCTACAAGGCGTCGTATACAGGATTGCTGAAAGCCTTCCTCGACCTGCTGCCGCAAGATGGCCTGGCCGGCAAACTGGTGCTGCCGCTGGCCACGGGCGGCGGCCATGCCCACACCCTGGCGCTCGACTATGCGCTGCGTCCCGTACTGCATGCGCTGGGCGCCAAGCAGGTCTTCACCAGCATCTATGCCAATGCCCAGCAGCTGGCGTGGCACGAAGAGCGGGGCTTGAGTCTGGACGCGCCGATTGCCGAACGCGTGCAGGCCGGTATCGAGGAACTGTCCAGCGGCCTGTTCGTGCTGCAGGGACAGCGCCCGCCCGTGCCCGCCGGTATTTCGGTACCCGTGCGTTCGCTGCAAGACCAGCCCTACGCGCGCCACTATCAAGCCGCCTGATTATTCACCGACCAAGGAACTGCCATGACACACCGCCACGCACAACGACTCTCGCGCCGTACCACCCTGGGCCTGCTGTTTGCCGCCGCCGCCGGCGTGATGGCGGCCGGCATGCCGGTCGCGGCGCAGGCGCAGGCCAAGGGGGAAGTCCAGGTGCAGGTACGTATTGGCTACCAGAAATACGGCACATTGACCTTGCTCAAAGGGCGCGGCACCCTGGAAAAACGCCTGGCCGAGCAGGGCGTGGGCGTGAAATGGACGGAATTTCCGGCCGGCCCCGTGCTGCTGGAAGGCCTCAACGTGGGCAGCATCGATTTCGGCACCGTGGGCGAGGCGCCGCCGATCTTTGCGCAGGCGGCCGGCGCCAACCTGGTGTATGTCGGCAATGAACCGGCGTCGCCCGCCAGCGAAGCCATCGTCGTGCCCAAGGGTTCGGGCCTGCGCACCCTGGCCGACTTGAAGGGCAAGAAAATCGCCCTGAACAAGGGCTCGAACGTGCATTACCTGCTATTAAAAGCGCTGGAAAAGGCAGGCGTCGCGTACGCCGACATCCAGCCCGTCTTCCTGCCGCCGGCCGATGCGCGCGCCGCCTTTGAACGGGGCAGCGTGGACGCGTGGGCCATCTGGGACCCGTTCCTGGCGGCCGCTGAAAAGCAGCTGGGCGCCCGCGTGCTGGCCGATGGCAAGGGCCTGGTGGCGAATTACCAGTTCTACCTGGCCTCGCGCACGTATGCGGAAAAAAATCCCGAAATCCTGCGCATCGTGCTCGATGAAGTGGCCAAGGTCGATGACTGGGGCCGCAACAATCCGGACGAGGTGGCGACGATTTTGTCGGCACAGACGGGGCTGGGCAAGGAAGTCGTGGCGCTGGCCGCCTCGCGCTATGCCTACGGCGTCAAACCCGTGTCGCCCGACGTCATCGCCTCGCAGCAAAGGGTGGCCGATGCCTTTTCCAGCCTGAAGCTGATCCCGAAACCGATCGTCGTCAAGGACGCGCTGCTGCCGGCGCGCCAGCTGGCTGCCAGCTCCAAATAACGAAAGAAAGAAACGTCATGTCATTGAATGTCTTCTGGTTTATTCCCACCCACGGCGACAGCCGCTACCTGGGCACGTCGCAGGGCGCGCGCCCCGTCGATGCCGATTATTTGCGCCAGGTGGCCGTGGCCGCCGATACGCTCGGCTACGACGGCGTGCTGCTGCCGACGGGCCGCTCCTGCGAAGACGCGTGGGTGGTGGCCTCGTCCTTGATCAGCGTGACGCAAAAGCTCAAATTCCTGGTGGCCGTGCGCCCCGGCCTGTCCACGCCCGGCCTGGCCGTGCGCATGGCGTCCACCTTCGACCGCCTGTCGAACGGACGCCTCTTGATCAACGTCGTCACGGGCGGCGACCAGGGCGAGCTGGAAGCGGACGGCCTGTTTGCCGACCACGCCAAGCGCTATGAAATTTCCGATGAATTCATCAAGGTGTGGCGCGCCACGCTGGCGGGCGAGGGCGGCGCGGCCGGCTACGACTTCGAGGGCAAGCATATCCAGGTGAAGGGCGCAAAAACCCTGTATCCGCCCGTGCAGAAACCGTATCCGCCGCTGTATTTCGGCGGTTCGTCGGAACCGGCGCACGAACTGGCGGCCGAGCAGATGGACGTCTACCTGACGTGGGGCGAGCCGCCGGCCGCCGTCGCCGAGAAAATCGCCGACATCCGCGCGCGCGCGGCAAAAAAAGGCCGCACAGTCCGGTTTGGCATCCGATTGCACGTGATCGTGCGCGAAACCAACGAGGCGGCCTGGCGCGCGGCCGATGAACTGATCAGCCACCTGGACGACGACATCATCGCCAAGGCGCAGGCGGCGTTCGGCAAGATGGATTCCGTGGGCCAGCAACGCATGGCTGCCCTGCACGGCGGGCGGCGCGACAAGCTCGAAGTATCGCCGAATCTCTGGGCCGGCGTGGGCCTGGTGCGCGGCGGCGCGGGCACGGCCCTGGTCGGCGACGGCCCGACCGTGGTGGCGCGCATGCAGGAATACGCGGACCTGGGCATCGACACCTTCATTTTCTCCGGTTACCCGCACCTGGAAGAGTCGTACCGCTTCGCCGAACTGGTATTTCCGCTGCTGGGCAAGGGCAAGGCCTTGGGCGAGCAGTCCTTGAGCGGCCCTTTCGGCGAAGTCATGGCCAGCAATATCGTGCCGGCCGCGCCGCAGAAAAAGGCGGCCTGAGATGGCGGCGGCCGCCGTCAAGAGGCTGTCCGGCACGCCCTGGCGTCATGCGCTGGCGCCGTGGGCCTTGCCCGTGGCGCTGCTGCTGGCCTGGCAGCTGGCCGCCCAGTGGGGCTGGCTGTCGAGCCGCATTCTGCCCGAGCCGTGGGCCGTGGCGAAAGCCTTCTGGCACCTGGCCGCATCGGGAGAGCTGTGGCTGCACCTGAAAACGAGCTTGTGGCGCGCGACGGTCGGTTTTGCCGTCGGCGCGGGACTGGGCTTGCTGCTGGGGTTATTGACGGGCAGCTTCCGCCACGCGGAAACCCTGCTCGACACGACATTGCAAATGGTGCGCAACATCCCTGCGCTGGCCCTGATCCCGCTGGTGATTCTGTGGTTCGGCATCGACGAGACGGCGAAACTGTTCTTGCTGGCCGTCGGCGTGTTCTTTCCCGTCTACCTGAATACCTTCCACGGCATCCGCTCGGCCGACCAGGGCCTCATTGAAATGGCGAAAAGCTATGGCCTGTCGGGCTGGCCTTTGTACCGCGACGTGATCCTGCCGGCCGCCATGCCGTCTATCCTGGTCGGCGTGCGCTTTTCGCTGGGCCTCGTGTGGGTGCTGCTGATCGTCGCCGAAACCATCTCGGCGCAGGCCGGCATCGGCTACATGACCATGAATGCGCGCGAATTTTTGCAGACGGACGTGGTGCTGGTGGGGATTTTGCTGTACGCCTTGCTGGGCAAGCTGGCCGATTGGTTCTCGCGCCGGCTGGAACGCCACTGCCTGCGCTGGAATCCCGCCTACCGCTAATGATTGAAGAGGACACCATGCTGCTCGCCCCCATCCAGATCGAAACGGACTTTTTGTCGCATTTCGTGCAGTACGACCCGTCCAGCGCGCCGCCGCAGGCGAAGGCGGCGCCGTCCGCCCCCTTGCAGCGGCGTGGCGTTCCCCTGGAACTGGCAAACCTGAGCAAATCCTACACCAGCCGCCCCGTGCTGAAAAACGTCGACCTGCAGCTGGAGGCGGGCGAATTTGTCGCCATCGTGGGACGCAGCGGCTGCGGCAAGAGCACCTTGCTGCGCGCGATCGCGGGGCTGGAAAGCATCGATGAAGGCAGGGTCGCCATCGGCAGCGGTGTGGGCGCACCCGACATCCGCATCATGTTCCAGGAATCGCGGCTGCTGCCGTGGAAGACGGTGCTCGACAACGTGGCCCTGGGCTTGCCCCGTTCCGTCGGCGCGGCGGCCGCCTCGCTGTGGACCGTGGGCCTGGCCGAGCGGGCGGACGACTGGCCGTCGGCCCTGTCGGGCGGGCAAAAGCAGCGCGTGGCGCTGGCGCGCGCCCTCGTGCACGAGCCGCAGTTGCTGCTGCTGGACGAACCATTGGGCGCGCTCGACGCCTTGACGCGCATCGAGATGCAGCAGCTGATCGAGTCGCTGTGGCTGGCGCGGGGCTTTACGGCCGTGCTGGTGACGCACGACGTGGCCGAAGCCGTGGCCCTGGCCGACCGGGTGCTGCTGATCGAGGAGGGGCAGATCGCCCTGGACGTGCGGGTGGACTTGCCGCGCCCCCGTCAGCGCGGCACCGCGGCCTTCGCCGCGCTCGAGCAGGCTATCTTGTCGCGGGTGCTGCAACCGTCTCGGCCAGGACAATAAAGCCGTCGCCATCGACGGTCGCCACGATGTTCTCGTAGCTGGCGATGGCCGGGTGGCGCGTGGCCAGCGGGTGCGCATGCGTGGCGGTGACCACCATGACTTTCGCGCCGGCCGCCTCGCCCGCCTCGATGCCCACCGAGGCATCCTCGAACACCAGACAATCGACGGGCGCCACGCCCAGTTTTTCCGCCGCCAGCAGGTAGCAATCGGGTTTTGGTTTACCGGCCTTGACGTCTTCCGCCGTGACCATGATGGCCGGTATCGGCATGCCGGCCGCCTTCAGGCGCGCCGTGGCCAGCGCGCGCGGCGCCGAGGTGACGATGGCCCATTGCGCGGGCGGCAGCGACTGCAGAAAGCGCAGCGCGCCCGCGATTTCAATAATCCCTTCCACATCGATGATTTCCGCATCCGTGATGCCCTGCGACTCGTGCTGCGCATCGACGCCGGGCAGTCGCAGCCTGGCGATGGTGTCGACCGAGCGCGCGCCGTGGATGGTGGGCAGGAATGCCGCCACGTCGAGGCCCTGGCGCTGCGCCCACGTACCCCAGATGCGTTCGGCGGCGGCGATGGAATTGATGACGGTGCCGTCCATATCAAAAAGAAAAGCCCGGTAGCGGCCGGCGGCCGATGGCGTTGGGGATGACGACGGCGAGGGCAGTGCGGACATGGCTTCCTTCCAGATGATGGGCTGGAAGCCATTGTAACGGCAGCCGGTTTTTATTTCACAGATAGACCGATTCAAAGCGGGCCACGGGCGCGCCATCCTTGAGCAGGATCAGTACCTCGCCTTCGAAGCGGTAGCCCGTCACGCTGTTCAAATTGGCCAGCACGGCGCTTTCCAGCTGCATCAGGGGCGGCGGGCAGGCCATGCGCGTGCCGGCCAGCTGCGTGAAGCGCAGGGCCGTGCCGGCTAGCGTGTAGCCGCCCACGACGCGGTTGCAGCCCGTAAAACCATGAACCTTGCCATCGTCGGTGAGGGTGATGCGCACTTCGCGCTCCTGCTCGGGTGCCATCGTCACGGGAGCGCCATCGAGTTCCGTCAGCTTCCAGTAGGTATTCGTCAGGCTGTACGTGGGCGTCAGCCCCGTGTCCTGCCTGGCGCTGTCGGGCGTGGTGGCGCAGCCTCCGGCCATGGCGATGGCGGCGGCGAGGGACAGGTATTTGAAACGATGCGTCAGGCGATGCAGCATGGTGAACTCCAGTGTCAAGGCGAATAGCCGCCAGACTAGCAGTTTTTTCGTGCCCGCCCGCGTACCGCAGCGGCGAATGTTGCTATTTTGCCAGTTCTGGCATTAAACTCATGCTTTCTGCTGTTTCAACCTTGATCGGGGAGCGGGGCCGATGCTGCAAGCGCAAGCGCTGGATAATCGACTGGTCGCCACCACTGCCGACGACGTGCTGGTCGACCGCATCGTGCCTGGCGCGCCGCTGGTCATCGCCTTCGGCTTCGTTTCGTGGACGACGCGCCCCGCCTTCGATTTCTACGGGCGCCTGAAAAAGCTGGAGCAGGCCAGCGGCCAGTATCTGAACAAGATACTCGTGCGCGATTCGGGCAATGCCTGGTATCACCGCCGCATCGCGGGCCTGGGCAGCCACGTGGATGAGACGGCGCAAGCCTTGCGCGACCTCGTGCGCCGCATCGCACCGAGCCAGGTCACCACCCTGGGCCAGTCCATGGGCGCGTATGCGGCCGTCATGTATGGCGTGCTGCTCGATACGCAGCAGATCGTCGCCTTCGGACCCTTGTCTTTTCTGGACGTGCAGCAGGCGCGTTTGTACCACGAGCTGCGCTGGCTGCCCGTGATGGAATCGCTGGCGCAGGATCCGCCAGCCTCGGGATATTACGACCTGGCGGCCCTGTGCCGCGCCAGGGCGACGGATAAGACGCAGCTGCACCTGCTGTTCGGCACGCGGCCGGACGCGGTCAACGGGGGAGGAGGCGCCAGCGCCAGCGAATCGGTCAACCTCGACGCCATGCACGCGCAGCGCCTGGCGCCATTTGGCCGCTGTACCCTGCATCCGTTCCCCCAGTCGGGCCACGCGGTGGTGCAGCACCTGATCGACACGAAGCGCATCAATGGTTTACTGGCCAGCTGCATACTCGGTCTCGCCTTGGACGATGAGCCGATGCCGGACATCAGTCGCGAATGGCTGGACTGGGTGGCGGAAAACCTGCGCCTGGGCTGCGCCGGCGAACAGCTGGTGGCGGTGCTGCAGCAGCACGGTTTTTCGCTGGCCAGCAGCATGGCGGCCGTGGATGCTGTCCGCGCCGCGCCGAAGGCGCCATGACGCCGCAGTTCGAACTCGACACCCTGAAAATCCGCCTCGCCGCTCCCGGACTGGCGGCGCTCGACTTGCGTGTGCGCGTGCAGCGCGCGCTGCGCCAGATGATACTCGACGGCGTGCTGGCGCCCGGCCTGCGCCTGCCGGCCACGCGCGCGCTGGCGCAATCGCTGGGCGTGTCGCGCGAGACGGTGGAAATGGCGTATGCGCAGCTGCGCCTCGATGGCTATGTGCGGCGGCAGGCGGGATCGGGCAGTTTTGTGTCGCCGACGATAGGCGCGAGCTTGCTGGGCAAGCCCGCGACGACGCTGCAGCCCTTGTCCCAGCAGCCGGTGGCGCTCAGCGCGCGCGGCGCGCAGATCCTCGCCAGCGGCGGCGTGGCCGACCAGCAAAGCGTGAAGGCTTTCGCCACGGGCTTGCCGGAAACGCGGGCCTTCCCCGTCGACGTCTGGGAGCGCTTGCGGCGCCAGGCCGCCGGCGAACACCATGTGCTGCTGCACGGCGACCCGCAAGGGGCCGAGCCGCTGCGCCAGGCCATCGCCGACTATGTGAATCTGGAGCGGGGCGCGCGGGCCACGGCCGGCCAGGTGCTGGTGCTGAGCAGCACGCGCCAGGCCCTGTACCTGTGCGCGCAGGTGCTGGCCGACGCGCACGGCCCCATCCTGATGGAAGACCCCGGCTATTTCGGCGCCCGCAAGGCTTTCGAGATGGCGCAATTGCGGGTCGTGCCCGTGCCTGTCGATGCCGATGGCTTGTCCATCGACCACCTGCGCGCGGACCGCAGCGGGGCCAACACGATCTACGTCACGCCGTCGCATCAATACCCGACGGGCGCCACCCTGGCACTCGGACGTCGCCTGGAGCTGGTTGCTTGGGCGGCCGAGCGCCAGGGCTGGATCATCGAAGACGATTACGACAGCCAGTTTCACTACGCGGGCTTGCCGACGGCGTGCGTGCAGGGGCTAGACACGCGGCAGCGCACGATTTACCTGGGCACCTTCGCCAAGTCGCTGTATCCGGGACTGCGCATCGGCTACATGGTGCTGCCGCCCGTGCTGGTGACACCGATGACCTATGCGCGCAGCATCCTCGATGGCCACACGCCGCAACTGGATCAGCTGACCTTGGCCCGTTTCATCGCCGACGGCCATTTCGCGGCCCATGTGCGCGCCATGCGCAAGGTCTACGCCGTGCGCCGCGACGCGATGGCGCAGGCCGTGCAGCGGCATTTGCCGCACGTCGTCACGGCGCAGCTGCCGCCGGGCGGCTTGCAACTGCCATGCCTGCTGCACGAGGGCAGGGCAGAGCTGGAAACGCTGCGCCTGGCGGCCCAGGCGGGCATCGTGCTGCCGGGCCTGAGCCGGCTGTATGCGACGCCGCCGGTGCGGGGCGGCTGGCTGCTGGGCTTTGCGGCGCTCACGCCGCACGAGATCGACAGCGGCATCGTCCGCCTGGCCCGCGCCCTGGGGTGATTGCGCAAGTGGTCTGTTATATGTGAGGAAATTGGCCTGTCTGAACAGTCCATGCGGCCATTACACTGCTCCCTTTCATTGCCAGGGGCATACACATGACATCAACCACCACCACCGCGATGGCCGGCCGGGCGCGCCGGCGCGACCTGGCTTCCCCCATCATGGCAGCCTTCATTTCCGTCCTCGTCAACTATGGCGGCACCTTCGTGCTGGTGTTCCAGGCGGCCCAGCTGGCCCAGCTGAGCGCCGCGCAGACGGCGTCCTGGGTCTGGTCGCTGAGCATCGGCGTGGGCGTGACGGGCATCTGGCTCAGCTACCGCTACCGCGCGCCCATCATCACGGCCTGGTCCACGCCCGGCGTGGCCTTCCTGGCCACCGTCATGCCGCACACGCCGTATGCCGAGGTGATCGGCGCCTATATCGTGTCCGCCATCGCCTTCATTCTGCTGGGCATGTCCGGCGCCTTCGAGCGCCTGGTGCGGCTGATTCCAGGCGGCATCGCCGCCGGCTTGCTGGCCGGTATCCTACTGCAGTTTGGCGTGAATGCGTTCGGCGGCGCCAGCGCCGACCCCGTGCTGGTCGTCGTATTACTGCTGTCGTACGCCGTGCTGCGCCGTTTCACGGCACGCTTTGCCGTGGTGGGCATCATGCTGATCGGCCTGGCCCTGCTGCTGGTGCAGGGACGCATCTATGCGCACGGCATAGCACTGGCCCTGGCCGCGCCCGTGTTCGAGATGCCGCGCTTTTCCGTGGCGTCGCTGCTGGGCGTGGCGCTGCCCCTGTTCCTGATCACGCTGACGGGGCAATACATGCCCGGCATGCTGGTGCTGCGCAATGACGGTTACCAGGTCAGCGCCAATCCCATTTTGACGATGACGGGACTCGGTTCGCTGCTCATGGCGCCGTTCGGCGCGCACGCCTTCAACGTAGCCGCCATCACGGCCGCCATCTGCACGGGCAAGGATGCGCATGCGGACCCGTCGAAGCGCTATGTGGCGGGGCTGGCGTGCGGCGTGCTGTACATCCTCGTGGGCATCTTCGGCGTGACACTGGCCAGCCTGTTCATGGTCTTGCCGCGCAGTTTTATTACGGCGCTGGCGGGTCTGGCCTTGCTGGGCGCAATCGGCAACAGCCTGGCGCAGGCGATGGCGGACGTGCGCATGCGCGAGACTGCCCTGATCACGTTTCTTGCCACGGCGGCGAACGTCACCCTGCTGGGCGTGGGCGGCGCCTTGTGGGGATTGGCGGCGGGACTGGCGGCGCATGGGCTGATGCATGGCTGGCGCAAGGCGGCATAGCAAGACAGGTTGCCCGTTTTGCCAGCCGCCGCATACAATTGCTGCGCCCGTGCCCGTTGGCACCGTCCTTTTCCCGATGTGAGCGATGGCCGACCTGACTTCCCTGGCGCAGTACCTGCTGGCGATCACGCCCGCCTTCCTCGTCTGCGCCGCCTTGCTGCTGGCCATTCCCCGTACTGCGCCACGCACTGTGCCGCTGCTGCGCGTGCTCGTGCACATTTTATTTTTCGTGCTGGCGCGCGATGCGATGACGGCGCACGGCTACTGGCAAGTGGCGGCGGGCGGCTTGCGCTTCACGGCGCCGGCCCCGGTCTTGCTGGCGCTGGGCGCCATGTCGCTGGGGCTGGTGGCAAGTACGTGCTGGCTGGAAAGCGAGGCGCGCCGCCAGATCCGCTGGCTGGGCACGCGGCCGATCCTGTCCCTGCTGCTGGGCGTGGGGGGCGCGTGTATGATCATCGCGCTGGCAACGGGCTTGAAAGCCCTGTTTAACTTGCCATCCTTGCCGCCCGTCGCCCCATCCGCGCTGCCCTTGCTGCTGGGTTTTGCGCTGGCGGCCAACTGTTATGAGGAATTGCTGTTTCGCGGCTTGCTGCAGCAGCAATTGCGCGCCTGGCTGCCGGCCTGGCGCGCGGCGCTGGTGTCGGGCCTGCTGTTTGGCCTGTGCCACGCCTTCCTCGCCACCACCGTCACGCAGGTGGGCGCGCCCATCGTCGTCTTCACCGTGATCGAGGGCGTGGTGGCGGGGCTGGTATATTGCCGTGCCGGCTTGCTGGGCGCATCGCTGGCGCATGGCTTGGCGATTTTTGCGCTGGCGGCTGGCTGGGTGTGAAACCTGTTGTTTAATATCAAAGAAACGAGAAGACAATGCCTGTAAGTTCTTACCTGAATACCCGCCCCGTGCTGGGCGAACGCGTCTACCTGCATGACACGGCGCAAGTGATCGGCGACGTGCAGATCGGCGACGATTGCTCCATCTGGTGCAACAGCGTGCTGCGCGGCGACGTCAACCGCATCGTCATCGGCGAGGGCAGCAATATCCAGGACTTTTCCATGGGCCATGTGTCGCACAAGAATGCGGCCAAGCCCGACGGTTCACCGTTGACCATCGGCAAGTATGTGACCATCGGCCATTCCGTGATCTTGCACGGCTGCACGATTGGCGATGAATGCCTGATCGGCATGGGCAGCATCGTCATGGATGACGTGGTGGTGGAAAAGCACGTGATGCTGGGCGCGGGCAGCCTGGTGTCGCCGGGCAAGGTGCTGGAAAGCGGCCACCTGTACGTGGGCCGCCCGGCCGCCAAGGTGCGCGCACTGACGGATGCCGAGATCGCCTACCTGCGCTATTCGGCCGAGCATTATGTGCGCGTGAAGAACAATTACCTGGCCGGTGGCGACGACGCCTGATTGTCGGCATGATCGAGGCGGCGCAGTTCCGGCCGCGGTGCCAGGTCGTCCGGCAGGCGCAAGGCGGATACCAATCCCAGGCGGCGCAACAGCAGCAGCATCCACCAGCCCGGGTCCCATTCGCCCGGCAGCAGGCCCAGCCTGGCTGAACCCGGATACGCGTGGTGATTGTTATGCCAGCATTCGCCCATGGTCAGCAGCGACGTCAGGCGGATATTTCTCCCTTGTACGGCGGCGCCGTCGACATGGAAGTGCATTTGGCCATGGTTGTGGGCGAAGTAGCCGATCAGCCAGTGGCCGAGCACGCCGGCGCTGACCCTGGCGCACACGCCCCAGCAAACCAGACCCCAGCCGCCCCAGGCGAAGCACAGCATGGCCCACGGCAATTGCTGCAGCATCCAGGTTCTTTCCAGGAAACAGTAAAAGCGGTCGTGCGCGATGCGCGGCTCGATGGCGATGTGCGGCGGGTGGTCGAGCTCGAGGCGGCAGAACAATTGCCACCAGGCATCACGCCAGAAACCGGCGCCGTGGCGCAAATAGGGATGGCAAGCGGGCAGGCGCTGGGCATAGTCGCGCAGTTCGTGCTGGCGCAGCAGACCCAGCGGGCCGCTGAGTCCCACCAGCACGCCCAGGTAGACGAGCAGGTATTCCAGCCATGGCGGACATTGAAAGCTGTCGTGGATCAGTTTGCGGTGGCTGCCCAGCGAATGGCCGAACAGCAGGACGATGGCCGTGCCGGCCGCAAACAGCAGCAGGCCGGTCCAGCTGAAGAAGCACAGGACGCCGGTCACGGCGCCGGCCAGCATGGCCGTCAGCCACAGCGAGGGCAGCGGCGCATAGCGCACCGCGCCGTCCAGCACGCTACCCGCGTGCGTGGCGCGGGCGCGGTGGCCGTCCAGGCTGGCTGCGGACATCAACCCTTGGGGGCCGACGACGGTTGCGTGTACTTGTCGAAGTTGGTGATGTAGTCGTTGAAGTTATCGGTCAGCATGCGCTTGTACTGTTCCGTGAAGAACGCCACGGCGCCTTCCTTCTCTGCCTGCATCTTGGCCACGTCATTGCTCTTGCTGGCGACGAGGAAGGCGTTGAAGCGGGCGGCCGCGTACAGCAGCGAGGTGGCCACCTCATTGCCGCCACTGTGCATGCATTGCTCATTGGCCAGGGCGATGACCTGGTCGGCGCGCTCCCAGAATTCCGGGCCTGGTGCTGGTTTTGTCGTTGGTGTGCTCATAAAAATCCCTCATGAAAGTGCGCGCCAGTCTACACAGGGGGCCGCGGGCTGTCCAGCCGCGCGGCTGACCGTCAGGGCGCTTGCAGGATCTGTGCGAGCAGCACGGCCAGCGGCTGGCGGATGTCGAGCACGATGCCGGCCTCGTCCGCCTGCAGCGGCTGCAGGGTGGCCAGCTGGCTGTCGAGCAGGCTGGACGGCATGAAATGGCCGGGGCGCTGCATGCGGCGCTCCAGCACGGCGCGCGGACCGTCCAGGTGGACGAAGCGCAGGGCAGGGTCGCCTGCGCGCAACACGTCGCGGTAGGCGCGCTTCAGGGCCGAGCAGGAGACGACCAGGCCGCTGCCCTGCGCGCGGGCCGTGGCGATGCGGTCGCGCAGGGCGGCCAGCCAGCCGGCCCGGTCGGCATCGTCGAGCGCGATGCCGGCCGCCATCTTGGCCACGTTTTCCGGGGAATGCACGTCGTCGCCTTCCACGCAGGGCACGTGCAAGGCGTCGGCCAGCAGGCTGCCGACGGCGCTCTTGCCGCAGCCGGACACGCCCATCACGACCCAGCGGACGGGCTCGCCCACGCTCACGGCGCCGAAACGATGACGGTGACGCGGCGGTTTTCCGCCTTGCCCGTCTTGCTGGCGTTCGAGGCCACCGGTTTGCTCATGCCCAGGCCCTTGACGCTGATGTTGTCGCGTGGAATGCCCGATGCGCTCATGGCGTCGGCCACCACGTTGGCGCGCGCCAGCGACAGCTTGTTGTTGTACGCTTCCGTGCCTTCGTTATCCGTATGGCCTTCCACGCGCATGTGGGTAATGCCCACTTTCAGCAGGGCGGCGCTGATTTTCTGGATGGCGTTGCGGCTCGGTGCCGTCAGCTTGGCGGCGTCGAATTCGAACAGCAGCTTGTCGGTAAAGCTCAGCTCCCAGCCTTCGTCCGTCTGGTTGAAGCCTTGCTCCTTCAGGGTGGCGACTTGCTCGGCATTGAACAGCGGTTTGGTCGCTGGCGTGCTCTGGCAGGCGGCCAGCAGGCCAACGAAGAAGAGGCCGAGGAAGCCGAGACGTAATTGCTTGTAGATAAATTGCATGGTGTTGCTCCTTGGTTCAGGGGTGAGTGTGGGGTTGCGGCAGGCGCGCCACCTGGCGCGTGCCGCGCTGCGCCTGCTTGGCGCGGTACATGGCTTCGTCCGCCGCGCCTACCAGCGACACGGCGTCGATGGCGTGATCGGGGAAGACGGCCACGCCGATGGTCAGCGAGCTGACGATGCTATTGCCTGTGGGCAGTTCAATGGCTTGCGCCATGGCGGCGATGATATTGTCGGCGATGTGCATGGCGTCGCTGCTGTTGCGCAGCGGCTTGAGCAGGATGGCGAATTCGTCGCCGCCCAGGCGCGCCACCAGGTCGCCTTCGCGCAATTGCTGCTTGATGCGCGCGGCGATCGTCACCAGCACGCGGTCGCCCGAGGCATGGCCAAACGTATCGTTGATGTACTTGAAACGGTCGCTGTCGAGGAACAGTACGGCCACCTTGCCGTTGCCGATGCGCGCTTCGAGGATGGCGCGTTCCAGCTCCGCCTCCATGAAGGCGCGGTTCGACAGGCCCGTCAGGCTGTCGTGGTTGGCGCGGTGCGACAGCGAGGCGTTTTCCTTCTGCAGATGGCTTTGCCACGCTTCCAGTTCGTCGAGCAGGGCATTGAAGTCGTCATTGATCTGGTTCAGTTCGGCGATGTTGGCCGGCGGCACCCGCAGTTCGAACGAACGGTCGCGCCGCACGCGGTGGGCCGTTTCCGCCAGGTGGCGCAGGGGCGACGTGATCTCCGTTTCCATGCGGCGCGACAGGCGCACGGCGACGGCCAGGCTCAGCACCAGGCAAGCGAGCAGGCAGGTCAGGCCGCTGAGCAGGAAGGGCAGCAGGCTGCGGCTGTGCGGCACCAGCTTGATGCTGCCGATGACCTGCTCATTGCGCGTGATGGGGAAGGTCAGCGAATCGGGCAGCATCCAGCCCGTCAGCGCCCGTTCGATGTAGTAGCGCGTGCTGTGCTGGCCCCGTTCCCAGCGGGCCAGCACCTTGCCGTTCTTGTCGTTGACCTGGGCCTGGTCGATGTCTTCATTGACGCCGATCAAGGCCAGCGCTTCCCTGGCGGCCATGGAGTCGCCGAAGACGACGGCCCCTTCCACCGTGTAGCTCATCGAACGGGCCACCAGGCGCAGGTTCTGGTCCGAATACACGCGCAGGGCCAGCAGCGCCACGGCCGTCAGGGTCAGGCCGGCCGCCAGCACGGCGATCAGCGACACGCTCAGGTGGGCGCGCCGCAGCACGCTGTCGAGCGTGGGGCGGGGCTTGCGCGCCAGCTTAGGGGGCATGCCGGGGCTCATGGCGGCGGTCCCTTGCGACGTGCAATTTGCAAGGCGTTCGGGTGCACGCGCAGGCCGCTGCGGGCGATGGCGTCGAGGTTGACGTCAAAACCGATCTGCGCCTCGTTGAGGCGCAGGCAAAACATGGTGCCCACGGTGCAGGATGTGCCCGGTTCGGCGACCGACAAGATCGGCTTGCCGATGATCTGCGTCAGCAGATGCTCGCGTTCGCCCTCGGGCAGGCTGCCCAGGTAGGCGACGTCGCATTCGCTGGCCGCGCTGGTCGCCGCCGGGGTTTTCACGCGGATGCGCTGGCCCAGGCTGGACGCGGGCGTGTCGACGATGGCCGCCCCGTAGCGGGGTGTACCGAGCATGCAGACGCGCACTTCCGGGCGCGCCACGGGCCAGCGCACATAGCTGATGATGCCGAACAGGACCTGGGCCACTTCGGCGGGACGCCTGGCGTCGGCCGCCGCGCCCGCTTGCGCCCACGCCGCGGCTGGCGCCAGCGCAGTGCCGGCGAGCAGCGAGGCCAGCAGCACGGAGGCGAGCAGGGCAGGCAGCGCGGGGCGTTGCCGGTGGCGGGAGGAGGAGGGCACGGCGTCGGTGTCTTTATGCAGGTCGGGGTGGCTATTCAAATAGTTACTCAACAACACAGACTGTACGGAAGTCCATGTTGAAAGTAAATCACGGCATCACGCCATAAACCTTGCATTATAAACATGAATGTGAAAACTTGCATTCTTTGCCATGAGAATTGCTAATCAACACTGCTTTGCTGCGCCAGAGTGTTGCTATTCTTCCAGTGTCGCTTCCAGCAAGTCGATTTCGCGCAGCAGGCGCAAATGGATGGTGTCGTCCAGTTCGCCCGAAATGCGGCGGCGGAACAGTTCATCGCGTTCCGCATTGAGCGCTTCCAGGCGCAGTGCGCGCTCGGCCTTGGCCAGTTCCTGCAGCCGCATCGCCTCGTCGTTGCTGCTTTCGCCATACGCGAGGCGGCGCCGGTAGGCTTCGATCAGGCGGTTGGCCGCCTCCGTGACGACTTGCTGCTTGTCATTTTTGTCGATGCCTTCGCAGACTTTTTCCAGCCGCGCGATGGCCGCTTCGGCGGCGGCGGCGCGCGCGTTGCGCTCTTCCGTCGAACGGCGCGCGGGCGGCGCGAACACCAGGCCCTTGGTCAGCAGGGGCAAGGTAACGCTGGCCAGTACCAGGGACAGCAAGATCACGCCCATGGCCAGGAAGATGACGAGGTCGCGCGCGGGAAAGCGCGTGCCGTCGGGCAAAAACAACGGCAAGGTCAGGATGCCGGCCAGAGTCAGCGCGCCGCGCACGCCCGCGAACGAGGCCACCAGCAGCAATCGCAGGCTGGGGCGCGCCAGCAGCGCCGCGTCCTTCGGCTCGCCCGCTACTTTCTTGTGGTGCTTGAACAGGGTCAGCTTCATCGAGATGAAGACCCAGAGGAAGCGCATGAAGGTCAGCCCCACCGTGATGGCGATGACGAACAGGGGCAGTTTCCAGGCGCTGCCGGCACCCACTTCCATGGAAGCGGCGGGCAAGCCGGCCACGGTGGCGGGCAGCTGCGCGCCCAGCATGACGAAGATCACGCCATTCAAGACCAGTTGCACGGTATCCCACACGGCCTTGCGCTGGGTGCGCGTGGCGGCCAGCGGGCGGCCGATCAGGTCGGCGTAATGCATGGACACGCCCGCCGTGGCGGCGGCCAGGATGCCGGAACCGTGGATTTGCTCGGCGCCCAGGTAGGCGGCGAACGGGATCAGGATGCTGATCAGGATTTGCAGGCCCGGCTCTTCGCCCACCTTGCTCACCAGCCATTTATTTGCCAGCCCCACGCCCCACGAGATGGCCAGGCCGATGACGATGCCGCCGCCTGCTTCCTGCAGGAAACTCAGCGAGGCGGCGCCGATGGAAAAGCCGCCCGTCATCATGGCGCCTACGGCAAACGTGAAGCAGACCAGGCCCGAAGCGTCGTTCAGCAGGGATTCGCCCTCGAGGATGTGCATCAGGCGCGGCGGGATGGGGTTGCCTGCCGCGATGGCCGAGACGGCCACGGGGTCCGTCGGCGACAGGATGGCACCGAGCGCGAAGGCCACAGCCAGCGGCACGCTGGGAATCAGCCAGTCGATGAAAAAGCCCATGCCCAGCACGGTAAACAGCACCAGGCCGATGGCCAGCATCAGGATCGAGCGCGCGTCGGAAAAGAAGGCGCCCTTGGGAATGCGCCAGCCATCGAGAAACAGCAGCGGCGGAATGAAGAGCAGGAAGAAAATGTCGGGATCGAGCGGCACTTGCACGCCAAACAGGGCCAAACCCGTGCCGCCGGCGATCTGGATCAGGGGCAGCGGCAGCTTGACCCAGCGCGAGCGGGCAATGAAGCCGCACAGGACGACGGTCAACACGAGAATGAGGATGATGGTAACGGTATGCATGAAGAGAGCGGCGGCGTGCTGAAACGCTGATTATAAGGCGCAGCCCGCTTGCGGCACGACCTCCGTGTCATTGCGTACATACAACAAGTCACAATCGCGGTAAGATTGTCACCATCGCCTGCCGCCGCCATCCCTGCGCGGCAGGCGCGTACCTGGCCTTTTACCGGATTCCTGTTTTGCTCAAGAAAATTTTCACCGGCTTGCTGCTCCTGCTGGCGCTGCTCATCGCCGCCGCGCTGGCCGCGTATCTGTATTACTGGCGCCCCGCGCTTGCGCCCATCGATCCGCCTGCCGCCACGGCTTTTTCCCCGCAATTGGTGGAGCGGGGCCGCATCCTGGCCGGCATGGGCAATTGCGCCGCCTGCCACACGGCCAAGGGCGGCGCCGAGTACGCGGGCGGCCACGGGCTGGCCACGCCGTTCGGCACGATTTACGCGACGAACATCACGCCGGACCGGCAAACGGGGATCGGCCGCTGGTCGCCGGCCGCCTTCCAGCGGGCCATGCGCGAAGGCGTGGGCCGCGATGGCGCCCATTTGTATCCCGTCTTTCCGTACACCCATTTCAACCTGGTGTCGGACGCCGACCTGACGGCCCTGTACGCCTACTTCATGACGCGCCGGCCCGTGTATGCGGTGGCGCCCGCCAACGGCGTGCCTTTCCCCCTGAATTTGCGGCCGCTACAGGCGGGCTGGAAGCTGCTGTTTTTCAAGCCGGCCAGTTTTCAGCTTGATCCCGCGCAAGGGCTGGACTGGAACCGGGGCCGCTACCTGGCCGAGGGCCTGGCCCATTGCGCCGCCTGCCACACGCCGCGCAACGCGCTGGGTGCCGAGCTTGCCGGTGCGGCGTATCTGGGCGCGTCCATCGACCACTGGTACGCGCCAGCCTTGACCAGCGCCAACACGGCGCCCTTGCCGTGGACGCAGGACGAGCTGTATGCCTTTTTGCGCACGGGGGCGACGGCCCTGCACGGCGTGGCGGCCGGGCCCATGTCGGCCGTCGTGCACGAAGGCATGGGCGCCTCGCCCGATAGCGATATCCGCGCGCTGGCCACGTATTTTGCCGGCGTGGCCGGAGCTGACGGGCGCAAGGTGGATGCGGATGCCGTGATCAAGGCCGGCATCGCCCGTTCGCAGCGCGTCAGCCTGGTCGACAACGACCGTGGCGCCAGCCTGTACGTGGCCGCCTGCGCGGCGTGCCATTCGAACAGCGATGGAAAACCCGCGGCCCTGCGTCCCGAGCTGAGCCTGAACAGCGCCGTCAGCGCGCCCGATCCCGCCAACCTGATCCAGGTGATATTGCACGGCATCGGCAAGGATGAAGCCATGCCCGGCGTGCTGATGCCTGGCTTTGCCGCCTCACTGACGGACAACGACGTGGCCCAGCTGGCTGCCTATCTGCGCCGCAGCCGCAGCCACCAGCCGGCCTGGACGAACCTGGAAGCGGTAGTGGCGCGCACGCGCGCCGGCAAGTAATTCTTAAAAGTTTCTTATGTATAACACTCATGTATAACATTACCGTCAATGGCCAGCCCTTTGGCACCGAGGCCGACGCCGACACGCCGCTGCTGTGGGTGCTGCGCGACGAAGCCCACTTAAAAGGCACGAAGTTTGGCTGCGGCATCGGCATGTGCGGCGCCTGCACCGTGCACGTCGATGGGCGCGCCATGCGCTCGTGCATCACGCCGATCGCCGCCGTCACCGGTTGCGCCATCACCACCATCGAAGGCTTGTCACCCGATGGTTCGCACCCGCTGCAACGGGCCTGGGTCGCCACGCAGGCGCCCCAGTGCGGCTATTGCCAGTCGGGCCAGATCATGCAGGCGGCCACCTTGTTGAAAGACTATCCGCAGCCGACGGATGCGAATATCGATGCCGTCATGAGCGGCAACCTGTGCCGCTGCATGGCGTATGTACGGATCCGCAAGGCAATTAAACTGGCGGCCGGCATGCAGGAGGCGCCCCGTGTTTAAATTGCCGAAAGAAAATTCAGGCGCCCGCCCCAGCTCGCTGGGCCGGCGCGGTTTCCTGATCGCCGCCGCCGGCACGGGTTTTACCCTGGCTTTCTTGCGCGCCGACAGCTCATTGGCCGCTGGCAAGGCGGCGCCCGTGCAGCGGACAAAGCTCGCCGCGCCCGTGTTCGATCCCAGCATCTGGTTTGAGATTGGCGTCGATGGCATGATCACCGTCAATATCGCCAAGGCGGAAATGGGCCAGCATATCGGCACGGCCCTGGCGCGCATCGTCGCCGAGGAGCTGGAAGCGGACTGGAGCAAGGTACGCCTGCATTATGTGGACACGGACCCGAAATGGGGCGTGATGGTGACGGGCGGCAGCTGGTCCGTCTGGCAGAATTTCGATCCGCTCAGCCGTGCCGGCGCGGCCGGGCGCCTTGCGCTGATCGAGGAGGGCGCGCGCCTGCTGCGCGTGCCCGTGTCCGCCTGCCACGCCCGGCTCGGCGTCGTGCATGGGCGGGGCCGGTCGATTGCCTATGGCGACATCGTGCGCCGTGGCAAGCTGGCGCGCCGCTATACGCCGGAGCAATTGAAGGCCATCGTGCTGAAAACGCCGCAGCAGCGCAGGCTGATCGGCCAGAACGTGCAAGCGCTGGACATTCCTTCGAAAACGGATGGCACGGCCGTGTACGGCATCGATGCGCAGGTCGACGGCATGCTGTATGCGCGCCCGAAGATCCCGCCCACGCGCTACGGCTCGAAAGTGGTGTCCATCGACGACTCGGCGGCAAAGAAAGTGAACGGCTACTTGCGCTCGGTGGCGCTGCAAGACCCCAGCGGAACGGTGCCCGGCTGGGTCATGGTGGTGGCCGACACGTATGCGGCCGCCATGCGCGCGGCCGACCTGGTGCAGGTGAAATGGCGGGCCGGCGCGGCGGCCCACGTGTCGGAGCAGGATATCGTCAACTATGCGGGCAAGCAGCTGGCCGACGCCAGCCTGGGCGCGCGCGTGGTCGACGATGATGGCGTGGAGCAAGCGTTCAAGGATGCCAGCCTGCAACTGGAACGCCATTACACGACCAGCACCGTGCTGCATTTCCAGCTCGAACCCGTGAATGCGCTGGCGCAGGAAATCGACGGCGTCTGGCACATTCATGCGGGCAACCAGTGGCAATCGTTGATCTTGCCCGTGCTGGCGCAGGCGCTCAAGGTGGAGCAGGACAAGGTGATGCTGCATACCTATCTGCTCGGCGGCGGCTTCGGGCGGCGCCTGAATGGCGATTATTGTGTGCCGGCCGCGCTGGCGGCGCAAGCCGTGGGGCGTCCCGTCAAGATGATCTGCACGCGGTCCGACGATGCGCGTTTCGATTCGCCCCGTTCGCCATCCGTGCAGCATGTGCGCATGGCGTTCGACGAGGCCGGCAAGGTGTCGGCGATGGTGCACGAGGCCAGCGCGGGCTGGCCCACGCAAGCGATGATTCCCGCCTTGCTGGCCAAGGATAAGCAGGGCCATCCGTACGACCCGTTCGCCATCGCCGGCGCCGACCACTGGTACGCGGTGGGCGCCCAGCGCGTGCGGGCCGTGTCGAACGACCTGGCCAACAGCAGTTTTCGCCCCGGCTGGCTGCGCTCCGTGGGGCCGGGCTGGACGAATTGGGCGGTGGAAAGTTTCATGGACGAGGCGGCGCAGGCGGCCAAGGTCGATCCGCTGGCCTTCCGCCTGTCCTTGCTGCAGGCCACGGGGCGCAATGCGGGCAGTTCGCCGAACGCCGTCGGCGGCGCCGCGCGCCTGGCCCACGTGCTGCGGCGGGTGGCGGACAAGGCGGGCTGGGGCACGGCCATGCCGCCCGACACGGGCCTGGGCATCGCCGCCACGTTCGGCCAGGAACGCGATATGCCCACCTGGACGGCCTGTGTTGCCCGGGTGAAAGTTGACCGCAGCACTTGCATGGTGAAAGTCGAAAAGCTGTTCATGGTGATCGACGCGGGCAGCATCGTCGATCCCGATGGCGCGCTGGCGCAGGCGGAAGGGGGCGCCCTGTGGGGCGTGAGCATGGCCTTGCATGAAGGCACGGCGTTCCTCAACGGCGAAGTGAAGGATACCAACCTGAACACTTACACGCCGCTGCGCATGGCCGACGTACCCGAGCTCGACATCGAATTTGTTGCCAGTACGCAAACGGCGACGGGCATGGGCGAGCCGCCCACGACGGCCGTGGCGCCGGCCATTGGCAACGCCATCTTTGCCGCCGTGGCCTCGCGCGTGCGGCATTTGCCGATCCGCCCGGAAGCCGTGCTCAAGGGGCTGGACCGGCACGGCGCCGTCTGATGCGGGCGCGTGGCAAATTTGACGTGCGCCGCGCGTGAACGGACGCAGGCTGGTACACTGAGGCTTGCCGCTCAGGGCGCGCAGGCGACGCCCGTTCCGGCAAGATCAGCGCAAAATCTGTGCAACAGCACATTTTGACTTCAGCTTGATTTCAGCTCGATAGCGGAGGCAGCCATGCAAGAACAATTTGTCAGCATCACGGCCGATGAACTTCAAATGGACGGCGTGCTTGAAATGCCCGAGCGGCCGGTGGGCATCGTCCTGTTCGCCCATGGCGCGGGCGCCGACAGCGACTATCTGGGCGCCTCCAGCCATGCCACTTCCCAGGATTTTCTACGAGCGGGCATCGCCACCCTGCGTTTCGACCAGGGCGGTGTCGGGCCCGGCGGCGGCAGCAATGGCCACGCGTATTTCGTGCGCAGCGACATCGTGCTGCTGGCGCGCCAGCTGGAAAAAGCCCTGGGCTGGCTGCAGGTCGACCCGTCCACGCGGCGCTTGCCCTGCGGCCTGTATGGCTATGGCACCAGCGCGGCCGTCGTGATGCAGCTTGCGGCCTGGCGCAGCGCGGAAATCGCCGCGCTGGCCGTCTGCGATGGCCAGGTGGAAATGGCAGGCAAGGCGGCGCTGGAAAACGTGCGCGTGCCTTCGTTGCTGATCGTGGGCGGACGCGACCCCGACGTGGCCGGCCTGAACCGCATGGCGTTTGCCACCTTGCGCTGCGACAAGCAACTGGAACAGATCGCCGCGCCTGGCGGCCCCGACACGCGCCACCAGGCGGCCTTGCTGGCAACGGACTGGTACACGCGCCATTTCAACGGGCATACCAGCACGGGGCAATAGCGTTGCAGATCAGGCGGCGCGCAAATTTTGCGCATGGAAGCGCACGTGCTCTTCCATGAAGCTGGCGATAAAGTAATAGCCGTGGTCATAGCCGGCATGGCGGCGCAGTTGCAAGGGCTGGCCGGCGTCGCGGCATGCCGCTTCGAACACCTCGGGGTACAGTTGCTCCGGTAAAAACTTGTCGGCCAGGCCCTGGTCGATCAAGATGCCGTTAGGAAATAGTAAGGGCTGGCCCTGCAGGCCGCGCATCAGCGCGCTGGCGTCGTATTGCTGCCAGCTGGCTTCGTTGCTGCCCAGGTAGCCCGTGAACGCCTTTTTCCCCCACGGGCACTGGCTCGGTGCGGCGATGGGGGCAAAGGCGGATACGGAGCGGAACAGTTCAGGATTGCGCAAGGCCAGCACCAGCGCGCCGTGGCCGCCCATCGAGTGGCCGAAAATGCCCGTGCGCTGCGCGTCGATGGCCAATTCCTGCTCCAGCAGGGCGCGCAATTCCAGGATGTAGCTGTACATGCGGTAGTGGCCGCTCCAAGGCGCTTCGGTGGCATCGACGTAAAAGCCGGCGCCCGCGCCGAAATCCCAGGCATCTGTCTCGCCCGCGATGTTGGCGCCACGGGGGCTGGTGTCGGGGGCGATCAGGATCAGGCCTTCTTCGGCGGCCACGCGCTGGGCGCCGCCCTTGATCATGAAGGTTTCTTCCGTGCAAGTCAGGCCCGCCAGGAAAAACAGGGCGGGGCGTTTGGTGGTGACCACGCTGCCCGGCGCCGTGTCGGGGATGAAGGCCGAAAAACGCATGGGCAAGCCGGTGGCTTGCGCATCGTGGCGATAAAAGCGTTGTACGCCGCCAAAACAGGCGTGTTCACTCAACAGTTCCAGCATGAATTCTCCTCGTCAATCCCACAGTATAGCGAGAGCGGCATGCCGCCGGCTCGGGATCAGCCCAGCATGGCCGCTAACGCAGGCAGGATGTCCTGTGCCGGCGCTTCGGTCTTGAAGGCCAGCAAATGGTCGGCGCGCGTCTTGCCCAGGTTGATGGCAGCCACGGGCTTGCCCGTTTCGGCCGCCATGCGGCACAGGCGAAAGCTCGAATACACCATGACGGACGAGCCAACCACCAGCAAGGCGCCAGCTTCTGTCATCTTGCGCTCGGCTTCGGCCGCGCAGGCGGCGGGCACGCCGTCGCCGAAAAACACCACATCGGGCTGCAGGGTGCCGCCACAGCGGGGACAGACGGGCAGGTGGAAGGTGGCCAGCTGCGATGGCTCCAGCAGGGCGTCGCCGTCGGGCGCCGGCGTGGCCGTGGCGCCCAGCATCTGGGGATTGTCATGTTCCAGCATGTCCTGGATCAGGCGCCTCGTGTGCCGGGCGCGGCAATCGAGGCAGATCGCGCCATGTATGCTGCCGTGCAACTCCGTGACGGCCGCGCTGCCGGCCTGCTGGTGCAGGCCATCCACGTTTTGCGTGACCAGGCCGCCGATGAGCCCGCGCTGCGCCAGCTCCGCGATGGCCAGGTGACCGGGATTGGGCGTGGCGCGCGCGAGGGTGGGCCAGCCCACCATGCTGCGTGCCCAGTAGCGGCGGCGCACAGCTTCCTGGCGGCGAAAGTCCGGTCCTTGCACGGGGGCATTGCCGCGCCGCACGCCATCCGCATCGCGGTAATCGGGAATGCCGGACGCCGTGCTGATGCCGGCGCCCGTCAGCAGCAGTACGTCGGGATGGCGCTGCAGGAACTGCGCCAGCTGCTCAATGGCAAGATCGTCGCTGGCGGGCCGCTGGCTGGCTGATGAAAAGTTTTGCATGATGCGCCATGCTAACCGAAAAGCACGGCGCCGTTGCAAGGGCGATGGTTATTCCAGTTTCATGCCGAAACGCTGCAGCCGCGGCTGCCAATGCTCGTCGATATTGGCCGAGACGAGGATGCGTTCGGCCTTGCCGATCAGCAATTCGCGTGGCACGAAGCCGAAGTAGCGCGAGTCGGCGCTATTGTCGCGGTTATCGCCCAGCATCATGAAGTGATCGGGCGGCACCGTCACGGGGGAAAAGCTGCGCGCCGCCCCTGTAATTTGCGGCAAGACCTGGATGCGGTGCTGTTCCGTCGCATTGCGTTCGCTGACGCGCTGCGCCGTCAGCTGGCCCACGTTGGCGATGGTTTCAGGCGCCGTGTCGAGCGCCGTGTACTGGGCGGGCTGGCCATTGATGATCAGCCGTTCATCGCGCATTTCCACCGTGTCGCCGGGCAGGGCGATGATGCGCTTGATCAAGCGCGTGCCGTCTTTCGGCGAGGAAAAGGTGACGATGTCGCCCCGCTGCGGCTCGCCCAGGCGCTGCAGCACGATGTCGGTGAGCGGCACTTTCAAATTGAAGGCCAGGCGGTTGACGAAGACCACGTCGCCTTCGAGCAGGTTGGGGCGCATGGACGCCGACGGTATCGGATTCCAGTCCGCCACGGCCGTGCGGAACACGCCGAACAGCAGCAGAAACATCAAAAAACCTTTGTTGGCGCGCATCCATGTGCTCATATCGGCTCTTTCGCTGGGCTGTGCCCGTGATGGTGAAGGGAAGCGCCATTGTTGCTGGCGCCATATCACGATGCACGGCAAGGCTGAAGCGAGCCTTAAATCAAACGCATGCGGGGGCCGATGGCGTCACGGTTGTTGCGTGTAAGCATCACCACGCCAGCGTCAGGGATGCCCGCAGGGCGCCTGCGCGTCGTCGTCGCCGTTCTGCAGGCGCTTGCCATGCATGTCATCCCACAGTTCGCCCAGCGCCACCAGCAAGCCGCCGGCCACGAAAGGAACGGCGACCAGCCATGGAATGCTGTCGAGCCAGGGGCCCAGCAGGATGGCCGAGGCCACGGCGATCACGAGGGCGCTGCACCAGAAGCGGCGCGGATGCCGCAGGGTCAGCAGGTAGTGCAGGTCGTTCATAGGTCCTCCTTGGTGAGCATGCGGAACAGCCGGGCGGCCAGGATGCTGCTGACGGCAACGACGATGCAGCCGTCCAGGAAAAACAACACCTTGCCCACCAGATGCATGCCCTGCACGAGATAGGGGGGCAGTTCCTGCACTTCTGCCCACTGCGTCATTCGTGCCAGCACGATGGCGGCGGCAAAGATGACGACGGCCAAGGCCAGCACCAGCAGCACATGTTCGAACAGGCGGTGACGCAATTTCATGTTGGACTTGGAAAGAGTGGGGAAATTCCCGAACCTTGACGTTATCAGTCCGATATCGCCGTGCTTTGCGCTGCGACAAAGTCACGGCCGGTAGGACAAAAACGGCGTTGACGCCGGAAAATACGGCTATTTGAAGGCCTTGATGACGGCGTCCAGCTTGACTTTCAATGACTTGTCGTGCGCGTGGATGGCCGGTACTGCGCGCTGTACGCCGAGCAACTGGTAGACGGCCGTCTGCGCCGCGCGCACCGAGTATTCCACGGTGAACACGACATCGTCGGCAATTTCCACGAATTGGCTGACGAAGGCCAGGTTGATGGAGCCGGCCGGCACGGGCAGCGGGCGGTCGCTTTTTGCGCGGGGCATGAACATGCTGGTGATGTAGGGCATGCGGCAGGGAATGCAATTGGCCGTGGCCATGATGTCGAGGTCGAAATTCAGGTGGCCGCACAGTTCGCGCAGGATGTCCTCGCCGCTGCAGTCGGACATGGGCTTGGCGACGAAGTTGCCGATGCGGTCGGGGTGCAGCGCATAGCCCCAGAATACTTGCACGCCCTCGGGCTGGCCCGCGAAATGCGGCTGGTGCGCCAGCACGATGGATATGAACCAGTTGCTGTCCTTGAAGGTGACGAGGCCGCCCGTGCCCGCGCTGTTGCCCGTGAATTGTTCCATGCGGTCGAAGAAGGCGCTGTCCTTCAGGGTGACCGTGTACGAGGCCCAGTACGATTCCGGGATGCTGCTGTTGAAGGCGGCGGGGCGCCCCAGTTGCGGCCGGCCCTCGGCCAGTTTTTCCCACAGGCGCCAGCCATGGCTGTCGTGCTTCGTGCGTCTGGCCGGCGCGCTGCGCATGCTGCCGTAGCTCGACGCATCCGTCATCGAGGCATTCTGGAAGAACACCAGGTCGCCCGCGGCGACGGGAATCACGTCGGCCAGGCCGCGGCGCTGGCAGTGCAGGGCGGTGGCGCTCAGTCGGCCTTCGGATTCCTGCACCTCGATATCGGTTACCGTGCAATCCATGATGACGTTCACGCCTTGCGCCTGCAGCCAGGCGACCAGCGGGCGCACCAGCGAGTCGTACTGGTTGTAGACGGTGCGCTTGACGCCGGCCAGGGTTTCGATGCGCGAAAACTCCAGCATGAAGCGGTGCAGGTAGCGCTTGAACTCGACGGCGCTGTGCCAGGGCTGGAAGGCGAACGTGGTGGCCCACATATACCAGAATTTGGTATCGAAGAATTCCGGCGAAAGCCAGTCCGTGATGGCGCTGCTGCCCAGGGTGTCCTCGTCGGCTTCCGTCAGCTTCAGCAGTTCCAGCCTGTCCTGCATGGAAAAGCCCATGCTGCTGACGTCGACCTTGAAGCGGTTGCGGTCGACCAGGCGCGCGCGCGAGTGGGGAAGGTGCCGCTCGTTGAAGGCGATGGTTTCGTCGTAGACGCTCTGGCCCGCCTGTTCGAGCGAGGGGATGCTCTTGAACAAGTCCCAGGTGCACTCGTAATTGTCGGTGGTCAACATGCGCCCGCCACGCAGGGTATAGCCATCCTCGGCATTGCCACCGCCGTCGAGGCTGCCCCCCGTCACGGACGACGCTTCGAAGATGGTGATGTTGCTGCCTTGCATACCGCCGTCGCGTATCATGAAGGCGGCCGCGGCCAGCGAGCCGATGCCGCCGCCGACGAGGTAGGCTTTTTTGTCTGTATTGCGCATGTTGTTCCCTGAGTGTGATATTTGCCTATTTTACAACATCAGGGGCGAGCCGCCTGCTCAATAGAGCAACTGCTCGATTTTATTCGATGCCGGGGTGGTCCTTGCGCCGTTCAAAGTACAGCAAGTCCGACCAGGCATCCTGGAAGCGCATGGCTTTTTCCGAGCGGCCATACTGGTGAAAACCGTTGCGCTGCATGACGGCGATCGAGCCCATGTTTTGCGGCCGCGCCGTCGCTTCCAGGCGCCACAGGTCCAGTGCGCCGAACGCTTCTTGCAGCAGCAGGGCGACCACGCGCGTGGCGTAGCCGCGTCCACCGAACCGTTCGCCGATGCGGTAGCCGAGCGCGGCCTTGTTGAAATACGGGCGTGTGACGGCCGTCAGGTTGACCCTGCCGATGATTTGCCCGTCCAGCGTGGCCAGGTACTGGTGCGCCGTGTCTTTCTCGCGTTCGCGCTGCGCCTGTTCGATGGCGGTGGCGATGCCCTCGGCAGTGTAGTAGGACGGCGCCCGGGCCGTGACCCAGGATTCAAAATAGGTGCGGTTGTCGAGTTCGAAGGCCAGCAGGGCGGGGAGGTCGGCGCTGGTCGGCGTTTGTAATTGGAGGCGGTCGAGGTCGGGCATGGAATCTGGCTGGAAAGTAATGCGCCATTATAATCAGCTGGCCCCTTTCGCCGCACATGCTTGAATTCATGGAGGAGCAGCATGCTGTCCCATATTTGCCTTGGCACCAACGACTTTCCCCGCGCGTATGTTTTCTATGCGGCCCTGTTGGGAGAACTCGACTTGATCGAAAAATTTCATGATCCGGCCAAGCCCTGGGCGGGCTGGATGGCGCAGCAGGCGCCGCGCCCCTTGTTCGTGCTGACGGCGCCGCATGACGGCTTACCGGCGACGCCCGGCAATGGCCAGATGACGGCCCTGCTGGCGGCCAGCCGTGCGCAGGTGGACCGCTGCTACCAGGCCGTGCTGGCGCTGGGCGCCGCGTGCGAAGGGCCGCCCGGATTGCGGCCCCATTACCACGCCAACTACTATGGCGCGTATTTCCGCGACCTCGACGGCAACAAGCTGTGCGTCTGCTGTCACGCCGAAGAATGATTCAGCGCGCTCCCCAGACGTCGTCCTCCGTCCAGCCCAGCTCCGCAAAATCCTGCGCCCGCTCGCCCGCTTCGCCGGCGCAATAGAATTCGTCGAGCTGGGGCGGCGCGATGCGCGTGCCGGCCAGCATGGCGTGCACTTGCCCCCGGTGGTGGATCTGGTGCTGGAACAGATGCGCCAGCAGGCGCAGGCGCGTGTCCACTTGCGGCGTGTCGCGCAATATCGTCACGGGCCGCGCCAGATCCGCGTCGCACAGGCTGCGGCAATGCGCGATCAGGCGCAGGTCCGAGGCGCGCTGCGCCGCGTGCAGGGTCGCACAATCGGTGAATGGCTCGTCCTGTTCAAAGAAGGCATAGCAGTCGGCATGCGGCGCCTCGCCGCGCAGCTCGCGCTCGAGCGCGTCGAGATAAAACCAGTCGCATGTGAGGATGTGGTTCAGGGTGAACTGGATGGTGGGGAAAAAACTCACGCGCGTGGCCTGGAACTTGGCCTGGGTCAGCCGCCCGCAAGCCTTCAGCAGGCGGTGGTTGGCCCAGGCGTTGTTATACGCCTGGGCGGTGACGTACTGGGCCAGCGGATTGTTCATGATGTACCTTGCAAGGCAGGAGACCTGCGGGAGTGCCACTGTAGCACTTTGCGGCAGGCGGACAACGCCGGCCACGTCCGCCGCACCAGTACTGCCGTCATCAAGTAAAATCGCGCAGCGGATTTCGCGATAGTGATGCATATAAGGTTTGGACAGCAATGGGTTGGATAGGAAAATTACTGAACGGCGGCGACGACAAAAACAAGGCTGCGCCAGTTACGCCGGCAGCGGCGCCCGAGATGGCACGGCCGCCAGCCAGCATCAGCGAAATCGATGCCATCTATTACCGCTGGCTGGCGGCCGCCGGTTCGGCGCAGGCTCCGGCGGAGGCAGAACGGCAGATTCTGGATGAATTGACGCGCCTGGCCCGTGAGCCGGTCGCTGGCGCTGCGCTGATACCGCGCATACCGGCCATCATTCCCCAGTTGATGCGGACTTTGCAAAATGAAAACATGAGCGCGGCCGAGCTCTCGCGCCAGCTGGCGCAGGACGTGCTGCTGGTCGCCGAGGTCTACCGCGAAGCGAACCGGCCCCGCTACCATTCGCGCTACAACGCCAGCCCGTCGATTAACAACATGGAAGGCGCCATCATGCTGCTGGGGCAAAACGGCATGCGCATGCTGCTCGCCCGCGTCGCCTTCCGTCCCATCGTCAGCATGCAGAGCGGCGGCCTGACCATACGCACGGCGCCGCTGATCTGGCGCCAGTCCGAGAAATGCGCACTGGCGGCCAACCTGGTCGCGCCGGCCATGCAGGCCAACGCCTTCGACGCCTATCTGGCGGGACTGATGGCCAATGTCGGCCTGGTGGTGGCGTTCCGCCTGATCGACCAGATGCATGCGCCCGATGCCTTCCCGCAATCGGACGCCTTCATTGCCCAGGTGTTTGCGCAAGCGCGCATCCTGTCGGTGCGGATCGCCGAGTTATGGGAGTTTCCCGAGTCCGTGACCCGCGCGATCGGGCATGCCGGCGCCGATGCCCACGCCGATGCCGATCCGCAGGCGCGAGCGCTGGCGCTGGGCGATCGCTTGAGCAAGCTGCGCATGCTGGTCGACACCGGCCGCTTTCCTGCAGATGATCCCTTCGTGATGACGGGACTGAGCAAGGCCGAGCTGCAGGTGTTTGACAAGCTGGCCGACGACGAGGACGACGACGAGGGTTGATGATTGCAGGCCGCTCAGCGCGCAAAATACAGCGCATGCAGGTGCTCGAGGTCGACATCACGCGCTGCCTGCGACAGCGCCACCTTACCGCTTTGCATCAGGTAGACGTGATCGGCCACGCCCACGGCGCGCGCCGTGTTCTGCTCCACTAAAATGATGGTGCGCTTGCCGTCATTCAGGCGCGCGAGGATGTCGAACAGCTCGTTGACCACCAGCGGCGCCAGGCCCAGCGACGGCTCGTCGATGATCAGCAGCGACGGGTCCGACATCAATCCGCGCGCCATCGCCAGCATCTGCGCCTCGCCGCCGGAGAGCGAGCCGGCCAGCTGCCTGCGCCGTTCATGCAGGCGCGGGAACATGGCGTAGGCTTCGGCCAGGCGCGCCGGCATGTGGCTGCGGTGCTCCTTCGGAAAAGCGCCCATGATCAGGTTTTCTTCCACGCTCATGTCGCGAAACGTCATGCGGCCTTCCGGGATCATCGTGACCCTCGCGTCGCTCATCTTCCACGTCGGCGTGCCGTTGATGGCCTGGCCGTCGAGCGCGATGCTGCCCGCGCCCACGGGCAGCAGGCCCATGATGGCGCGCAGCAGGGTCGTCTTGCCGGCCCCGTTCGGGCCGATGATGGTGGTCAGCTTGCCCTTCTGGATCGAGAGCGACACGTCCCACAGCACATTGATGGCGCCATAGCCGGCGCGCAGTTGATTTATCTCAAGCATCGTTTCAGGCATCGCTTCAAGCATGGATTCAGGCATGAGCGGCTCCCGTATAGCTTTCGATGACGGCCGGATCGCGGAAGACGCAATCGGGCGTGCCGTCGGCGATCAGCTGGCCAAAATTGAGTACGGCCACGCGCTGGCACAGATTGCTGATGGTTTCGATGTCGTGTTCGATCATGACGATGCCCACGCCAAAGGCGGCGTGCAAGTCCTTCAGCATGCCCATGAAGCGGCGCTTGCCGTTCGTTTCCAGGCCGGCCAGCACTTCGTCTAGCAGCAGCAGTTTCGGGTTCGTCGCCAGCGCCTTGGCCACTTCCAGCGCCTTGAGTTCCGTCAGCGCCAGTTCGCTGGCCGCATCGCGCCCGGCCTTGTCAAGCAGGCTCGTAAAATCGAGGATTTCATCGATCTTGCGCTGGTCCACCTTGCCGGTGCCGAAGCGCTGCGCCACGACGAGATTTTCGCGCACCGTCAGTTCATGCATCGGTTGCGGGATCTGGAAGGTGCGGCCCAGGCCCAGGCGGGCGCGCTGGTACATGGGCGTGGCCATGATGTCGCGTCCCTCGAAGCGGATGTTGCCGCTGGTGGGGCGCACCAGGCCGGAAATGGCATTGAACAGGGTGGTCTTGCCGGCGCCGTTCGCGCCCACCAGGCCGATCACGTCGTGGCTGCCCACCTTTAAGGTGACGCTGTCGACAGCCGTCAGGCCGCCGAAGCGCACGGATACATTATCGAGTTCAAGCATGTGCTTTCTCCTTCGCTTTGAACATGTTTTTCAGCCATTTTTGCAGCAGCGGCAGCAAGCCGTTCGGACTGAAGACGATCATCGCCACCAGCAGCACGCCCAGCACCAGCTGGTGCCCGGTCGGAATCAGCGACTTGAAAATCAGCTGGTCGACCAGGTAGACCACGACCGCGCCCAGCACGGGCCCGAGTATGGTGCGGTAGCCGCCGAAGATGGCCGCCACGATCGGTAACGTGACCCACAGGCTGTTGAAGGCGTAGTCGGGCTCCAGGAAGTTGATGTAGTGGGCGTTGAAGGCGCCGAACAGGCCCGCCATGAAGGCCGACACGAGCAGCATCGCGCCCTTCAGCAAGGTGCTGTTGACGCCGACGACGCGCGTGGCGTCTTCACTGTCGTGCATGGCGCGCAAGGCGATGCCGTAGTGGCTGGCGCGGATGCGGCCGTAGGCAAACGCGCAGCACACCACCAGGGTCAGCACCACCAGGTAGGCGCCCGTCTTGCTGGCCAGGTCGAAGCTGAAGACGGTGGGCAGGGCGGGGATGTTGTTGATGCCGCCGGCGCCGCCCGTCACCGAGCTCCATTCCGTAGCCAGGATGCGGAAGATGTGGGCGTAGGCGAGGATGGCCAGCGCAAAATACGGCCCACGCAAGCGCAGCACGGGCAGCATGATGACGGCGGCGAGGGCCGCGCCCGCGCCACCGAGCAGCATGCCGGCAAACACGGGCACGCCCAGTTTTACGGTGGCCAGCGCCGAGACATACGCGCCCACGCCGAAGAACGCCGCATGGCCGAAGCTGACCATGCCGCCCAGGTTGCCGAGCAGGGCCCAGGACATGGCCACGCCGCCGATGACCAGGGCCGCCACCACCATGCTCATCACGTACTGGTTGCAGCCCAGGGCCAGCGGCACGGCGACGTACGCGGCCAGCAGCAGGGCTGCCGTTGAAAGGAAAGTCGAGCGCTTCATCCGCGCCTCCGTTGTGCGCCGAACAAGCCGTTCGGCATGATGAACAGCACCAGCAGGAACAGCACCATGCCGGACAATTCCTGCAGCGCGGAGCTGGCCAGGGTGACGGTCAGCGCTTCGGCCACGCCCAGCAGCACGGCGGCCAGCAGCACGCCCGGTATCGAGCCGATGCCGGCCAGTACCGTGATGATGAAGGCTTTTACCGTCAGCGCGCCGCCGTAGGCCGGCTGGATCACGCCATAGCTGAACAGCGCCACGCCGGCGAAGGCGGCCAGGATGCCGGCGACCAGAAACGACACCAGTTCCGTGCGGCCCGGGTCGATGCCCATCAGCTTGGCCGCGTCGCGGTTGCTGGAGACGGCGCGCACGGCGCGGCCATACCAGCTGGTCGACAGCCAGCGCCACAGGGCCGCCATCAGCACTAGGCTGACGCCAAAGAAGATCACTTCACTGCGCATGCTGAAAAACGGGCCGATTTCAAAACCTTCCTGCAGCCAGCTGGAAGACGTCGAACGGATGTCGGCCTTCCAGACCAGCAAAATGAAATTGGTGAGGATGACGCCGATGCCGTAGGTGAGGATCAGCGAATTGATTTCGCGGTCCTTCTTGATGCGGCTGACGATCAGGTACACGCCGACTGATGTCAGGCTGACGATCACCAGCGCGATGGGAATGGCGAACATGGGCCCCAGGCCCAGGCCCGACTCCACGCTGTAGGCGATGTAGGCGGCCAGCAGCACCAGTTCGCCGTGCGCCAGGTTGATCACTTTCATGGTGCCGAACACCAGCGCCAGTCCCAGTGCGATCAGGGCGTAGGAACCGCCCTGCAGCAAGCCCGAATACAGGGCTTGCAAGATTAATTCTGTCATGTCGTCATCCCGTCAGGCGGCCCAGGCGCTTCGCGAAGAGGCACCAGGACCGCCGTTCATCGGTGCGCGTCCTGCGGACGCGCGCGTGTGCAGCGGGAGGCTGCCTACCAGGGCAGGGCAGGGTAGGCCAGCTTGCCCGTCGCGTGTTCCTTCGGCCAGACGATCACCACCTTCTTGTCCTGGTGCTGCGCCATGCGGTGCACGAAGTTCTGGTTGTCGCCGTTGGCGGCGAACTGCACCCGGCCGATCAGCGTGTCGCGGTCCGTCTTGCGCATCTCGTCGGCCACGCCGCCTTTTTTAATGGTGCCCTTGTCGGCCGCGCGCGCGATGGCTTCGAACAGCAGCATCGATTGCACATAGCCGAACTGCCCCAGGTAGTCCGGCTCCTTCTTGTACAGCTGCTTGTAGGCGTCGCTGAAGGCCTTGCCGTCGGCCGTCTTGAATTCCGTCGGGAAGGGCAGCAGGGCCGTGCCGAAGACGTTCGGCATCAGGTCGGGGAAGTCGGACGCCATTTTAGGGGTGGCCAGCGACCACACGCCCACCATGGCCTTGATCTTCGGTTTCAGCACGCGGGCGGCGCGGATGATGCCCACGTAATCGTTTTCGTAGCCGACCATGGCCACCACTTCCGATTTATCCTGCAGCTTGATCTTGTTGATGATGGGCTTGAAGTCGGTAATGGCCGGGTCGAACGAGTGCGTCGTCACCTTCACGCCCTTGGCCGCCAGGGCCTTCTCCACGTCCTTGGCCAGGCCCGTGGTGGCGTCCTTGGTCGAATACACGATGGAGACGGACTTGGCGCCCACGTCGGCTAGCAGTCCCAGCATGGCTTTTTCGTAGCCGGCCGTGTTATTGATGCGGAAAAAATTCTTGCGCCCGCTGCTTACCAGACTGTCGTCCACGCCGCCCGAGGTGATGTAGACGAGGCCCAGTTTATTCGCCGTGTCCGAGGCGGGCGAAATATTGTTCGAGCCGTAGCCGCCCGTGATGGCCACCACGCCCTGGCTGGCCAGCTTTTCCACGGCGGCGATGGCCTTGGCGGGCGCCGATTCGTCGTCGACGGTGATGATCTTGATGGTGTGCTTGCCGTTGGTCTTGTTGAATACTTCGGCCGCGACCATGATCCCTTCCTGCATGCCGGCGCCGACACGCGCCAGGTTGCCGGTCAGCGGGATTTCCGCGCCGACCAGGAATTCGTCGGCGCTGGCGTGCGCCATCCAGGCGCTGGCAGCCAGCGCTGCCATGGCGATGCGTGTGTAGGTGCGTTTCATCGTGTCTCCTCCGGTGATGTGGCTTGGTTTTATTGTCGGGTCTGGTACTGCATGGTCAACTTATCGTGCATTCTGCGCCATTTGCCGCAGCTGCCCCTTTAAAATCTTGCCGGTGGCGGCGGCCGGCAGCGCTTCCATGACGATGATGGCGGACGGGCACTTGTACGGCGACAGGGTCTGCGCCAGCCAGGCCTGCAATTGTGCCACGCTGGCGGGCTGGCGCGGATCCAGCTCCACATAGGCGATGACGTCCTCGTTGCCATCGGCCAGGGTGCGTCCGACCACGGCCGACTGCACCACTGATGGGTGGGCGTTCAGGGCCGTTTCCACTTCCAGCGGATACACATTGAAGCCGGAGCGGATGATCAATTCCTTGGTGCGGCCCACGATGAACAGGGCGCCGTCGGGGTCCTGGCGCGCCATGTCGCCCGTATTGAGCCAGCCGCCGTCGCGCATGGTGGCCGCCGTCATGGCCGGTTCGCGGTAATAGCCCGCCATGACGTTCGGCCCGCGTATCCATAATTCCCCCGGCTCGCCCGGCGCCACGTCAAGGCCATCGACGCTCACCACGCGCACTTCCACGCCGGGGATCGGCATGCCGACGGAATCGTCCTGGCGCGGCGTTTGCAGGCGCGTCTGGCTGATGGTGGGGGCACTTTCCGTCATGCCGTAGCCATTGTGCAGCGCGGTGCCCAGCAGCTTTTCCACGTCGCGCTTGAGCGACGGCGCCAGCGGCGAGCCGCCCGCATACGCGAAGCGCAGCCGCGTGGGCAGCGGCGTGTCCGGGCCGCCCAGGGTTTGCAGCAGCTTGGCATACATGGCGGGCACGCCCTGCACGATGGTCAAGCCGTCGTCCTTCAGGGCCGAGAGCAGGCCGTCGACGGAAAAGCGCGGCACCAGATACAAGGCGGCGCCCGCATACAGGGTGCCCAGGGCCACCGAGGCCAGGCCGTACACGTGCGAAATCGGCAGCACGCCGTAGGCGCGGTCGGAGCTGCTCAAGCCGCGCAGGGTGCTGGAAACGGCGGCGATGAACAGCAGGTTGCGGTGCGTGAGCATCACGCCTTTTGACTGCCCCGTCGTGCCCGTCGTGTAGATCAGCGCGGCCACCTGTTCGTTGCCGGGCACCGTGTCTTCCGCGATGGCTGCGTCGTTCAATTCGCCCGCCAGCAGCTCGCCCATGCCGTCGACCGTGGCGCTGGCCGCGCCCAGACGCGCCGCATGCGTGGCCGCTTCCGGCGAGGCGCCGGCCAGGAACAGCACGCGCCGCGCCGAACTGTGCGTGGCGATGGTGTCGATCTCGCGCGCCGACAGGCGGGCATTGACGTTGACGATCCACGCGTCGATGCTGGCGGCAGAAAAAATCAGCGCCACCTGCAGCGCGCAGTTCTCGCCCACCACCATCAGGCGGTCGCCGGCGCGCACGTCCAGCCGGCGCAGCAGCTGCGCGGCGCTGTCCACACTGTGCTGCAGTTGGGCGTAGGTCCAGCTGCGCCCACCTTCGTGCAGCGCGGGCGCGTCCGGCGCGCGCGCCGCCCAGTGGGCGGGAATGGCCGACAGGCGCGCCGGCAAGTTGGCCAGCAGGGCGGGAATGTCCATCGCGGCCTCCTTCACTTTTGCGCTGCCTTGATCATGTTGCGGGCGATGACGATCTGCTGGATCTGCGTCGTGCCTTCGTAGATGCGGAACAGGCGCACGTCGCGGTAGAAGCGCTCGGCCGCATATTCGCTGATGTAGCCGGCGCCGCCGTGGATCTGCACGGAGCGGTCAGCGACTCTGCCGCACATTTCGGAAGCGAACAGCTTGCAGCACGACGCTTCCGTCGAAATGTCTTCCTTGTTGTCGCGCCGGCGCGCGGCGTCGAGCACCATGCTGCGCGCGGCATAAATCTCGGCCTTGCTGTCGGCCAGCATGGCCTGGATCAGCTGGAACTCGGCGATGGGCTGGCCGAACTGCTGGCGTTCCATCGCATAGGCGAGGGCGTCGGCCAGCATGCGCTCGGCGGCGCCCACGCAGACGGCGGCGATGTGCAGGCGGCCCTTGTCGAGCACCTTCATGGCTGTTTTAAAACCCACGCCTTCCTTGCCGCCGATGATGTTCGCGGCCGGAACGCGGCAATTCTCGAAGATGACGTCGCAGGTATGCGCGCCTTGCTGGCCCATTTTTTTATCGATTTTTCCCAGCGAGAGGCCGGGCGTATCTTTTTCCACGATGAAGGCGGAGATGGCCGAGGCGCCGCGCTTGACGGGGTCCGTGCGGGCCATGACGGTAAAGATGCTCGCCTCGGGCGCGTTGGTGATATAGCGCTTGCTGCCGTTGAGGATATAAAAGTCGCCGTCGCGCACGGCCGTCGTGCGCAGCGAGGCCGCATCCGACCCCGATCCCGCTTCCGTCAAGGCGAACGAGCCGATGATCTCGCCGGCCGCCAGCTTGGGCAGATAGTATTGTTTTTGCGCTTCCGTGCCATCGATCACGATGCCTTGCGAGCCGATGCCGTTGTTCGTGCCGATCAGCGAGCGGAAGGCGGGCGAGGTGCGGGCGATCTCGAACGCGACGCGCACTTCCTCTTCCATGCTCAGTTCCAGGCCGCCGTAGGCTTCCGGGATGGACAGGCCGAACAGGCCCAGTTCGCGCATCTGCGCCACGATGGCGGGCGGGATGGTGTCTGTTTCGGCCACCAGCGCCTCGTTCGGCACCAGTACTTCGCGCACGAAACGGGCGATGCTGTCGAGCAGGATGTTCAGGGTTTCTTCGTCGCGTATCATCGGGGTCCTCAGTACTGTAATTAAGAGGGGGCGCGCAGTCTAACCGCGACCCAGGTTTTTTTCCACTGTCTTGACCAGGGCGACCAGGCGCGGTCCCAGGTCGGACTCGAGTTTTTCACGCGACAGCAGGAAGGCGGGGCCGCCGCAATTAAAGGCCATCACCTGTTCGCCGTCGGCTCCCAGCATGGGCACACCCACCGCGTGCACGTCGTTCTGCCATTCGCCGGCCGAGATGCAAAAGCCCCGATCCTGGTAATCCTTGAAGCCTTGCTCGATGCCGGCCTTGATGCGCGGCCAGCGTTCCGTCTCGTGCACCCTGGCGTGATCCATCAGGTAGTCGCGCTCGGCCTGCGGCAGGATGCACAGCAGGGCCTTGCCCATGGCCGTCGTCATCAGGGGAATGCGTGAGCCGACGTCGAGGCGCAGGGTGACGTTGGCACTGCTGCGGCACGTCTCCACGTACACCATGCTGAGGCGGTCGCGCGTGCCCAGCGACACGGAGGCCTGCGCATGTTCGGCCAGTTCCTCCATCAGCGGGCGCGCCATCTTGCGCACGTCGAGGTTCGACAGCATGCGGTAGCCGAGGGCCAGCACGCCGGCGCCCAGCTGGTACTTGCCCAGGCTGTCCGAATAATTCAGGTAACCGAGTTTTGTGAGGGTGTAGGTCAGGCGCGAAATCGTCGGTTTCGGGATGCCCGTGCGCTTGGCCATGTCCGCGTTCGACAGGAAGACTTCGCCGGGACGAAAGCAGCGCAGTACTTCCAGTCCGCGCGCCAGCGCGTTGACGAACTGGCGGTCCTTGCCTTCCTCGTCATCGCTGAAGACGATGATTTCCGGATCCGCTGCGGCCTGAACATTTGTCATATTTGCATTCATTTTCAAACTCCCTGGAAATCAGTTTGCCTAGCCAAATTGGACGTGTCAATCGTTTTGTGAAACATTCGTTCGCACAGCGAAATGCTGCAGTGCATGAAAAAAAGCGTGAGAAATTGACTTGCGCGAGGCCTTTTGGCCTTGCCGCTTGAGCATCGCTATATACATCTGTATATTGCGCCGTTGGATGACGGCCGCCGCACGAGTGGCCGCTTTTTTTGTATTTTTTTGTATATCGCTATATAAGCTGATATATAACGGAAGAGAACAACATGACGATGGTGAAACAGGTAATGGCAGGCGCCGTACTGCTGGCGCTGGCGCAGCAGGCTGCTGGCAAGGAAGACGTGGATGCGGCGGCGCCGTTCGTGCTGGGCACGGTGACGGTGATCGGCCAGCGCGAGCAGGGAGGCCAGATGGAACAGCAGGTGGGCACGCAAGTGAGCCGCGCCGAGATGCGCCGCTTTAACCGCGACAACGTGGGCGATGCCTTGAATTTGCTGTCCGGCGTGTCGCTGTCGACCAATTCGCGCAATGAGAAAACCGTCGCCATCCGCGGCTTCGATGCGCGCCAGGTGCCCCTGTACATCGACGGCATTCCCGTCTACGTGCCGTATGACGGCTACGTCGATTTCAACCGCTTTACGACGGCCGACCTGGCCGCCATCCAGGTGGCCAAGGGTTTCAGTTCCGTCGCGTATGGCGCCAATACCCTGGGCGGCGCCATCAACCTGGTGTCGCGCAAACCGACGGCGCGCCTTGAGGGAGACACGTCCGTCGGTTTCGGTTCGGGCAGCGAGCGCCAGGTGTCGGCCAACGTGGGCACGAACCAGGGCCTGTGGTATCTGCAGGCGGGCGTGTCCTACATCGACAGCGATGGTTTCCCCATGTCGTCGGATTTCCGCCCCACGGCCACGGAAGACGGCGGCACGCGCAACAACGCGTATCGCAAAGACCACAAGCTGTCGTTCAAGGTCGGCTACACGCCCGTGGGCGGCGACGAGTATGCACTGAGCTACTACAAGCAGCATGGCGAAAAGGGCCAGCCGCCATCGACGAATCCCGTCGGCGCGCGCTACTGGCAATGGCCGTACTGGAACAAGGAAAGCGTGTATGTCGTCTCGCAGACGCGCCTGGGCGACGCCGAGCGCCTGAAACTGCGCCTGTACCACGACAGCTACGACAATGAAATCACCTCGTACACGAATGGCAGCTACACGACCCTGAAAACCAGCGGCCAGGGAAGCGTCAGCGGCGGGCGCAGCATCTATAACGACCGCACGAACGGCGGCGCGGTGGAACTCGAATCGTTCCGCCTGGCCGCGCACAGCCTGCGCGTCGTGGCCAGCTACAAGGCCGACGAGCACCAGGAACGCGATGGCAAGGGCGTGCGCAACACCTGGTACAAGGATGCGCTGTGGACCCTGGGCGCGGAAGACAGCATCGCCCTGAACGCCGCGACGGAACTGTCGCTGGGAGTGTCGCGCAATGAGCTGCGCCCGGACACGGTGTATAGCGCCGGCAATGCCTACACCTTGCCGGACAATCAATCGGCCACCGACCTGCAGGCGGGATTGTTCCACAAGACCGGTCTTGAATCGCGCGTGTACGCCACGGTGGCGCGCAACTCGCGCCTGCCGACCCTGAAGGACCGCTACTCGCAGCGCCTGGGCACGTACATCGAAAACCCGGCCTTGCGCGCCGAGCAGGCGATGAATTACGAGCTGGGCTATCAGGGTAGCGTGCAGGGCACCAGCCTGGAAGCGGCGCTGTTCTACAGCGACGTGAAGGACAAGATCCAGAGCGTGGCGAATGTGGCCGGCGTGCGCGCGCAGATGCAGAACGCGGGCCGGGCGCACATCAGCGGCGTGGAACTGGGCTTGCGCGGCCGCGCCTGCGCCTGGCTCGATTTCGGCGGCAATTACACCTATACGGAGATGAAGAACGTCAGCGACCGCGCCATCCGCCTGACGGACGTGCCGCGCCACAAGCTGACGGCCTACGCCGTGCTGCACGCGGCGCGCCAGGTCGACGTGGTGGCCATCGCGGAAGCGAACAGCGGGCGCTGGGTCTCGAACACCCTGGAACTGGGCGGTTTTACGACGCTGAACCTGAAGGCCGTGTACCGGCCCTTGCCGGCCTTGAGCCTGGAAGCGGGCGTGAGCAACCTGGGCGACCGCAATTACGCGCTGGCCGACGGTTTCCCCAGCGCGGGCCGCACGTGGCTGGCCAATGCGCAGTACCAGTTCTGATTTGTCACTGTCATGAAAGGACACAGCATGTTGAAGAAAATATTGGCTGGCTTTACCTCGGCGGCGTTGCTGGCCGCGGCGCCCGCGTGGTCTGCCGCTCCCGTGCCTGCGCGCGACAATATGAGCCATGCGCTCGCCGTGACGGGCATGGTGGAAACGCCGTTGACCCTGAAGGTGGCCGACCTGCGCCAGCTGCCGCCGGCCAACGGCGGGGAAATCGCCGTCACGCGCCATAATGGCGACAAGGCCGAAACCATCACCAGCTACAAGGGCGTGCGCCTGCGCGACATCCTCGACAAGGCGGTGCTTGATGCGCCCGGCCACAATGACGTCAAGAAGCTCGCCATCATCGCCACGGCCACGGATGGCTACGCGGTGGTGTTTTCCTGGGGCGAGCTGTATAACGCGCCGGCCGGCGAGGGCGTCATCGTCTACTATGAAAAAAACGGCAAGGCCCTCGACGACAACGATGGCGAGATCGCCCTCATTTCGGCAAAGGACATCCGCACGGGCCCGCGCCACGTGAAGTGGCTGAACGGCATCGAGGTGCGCAAGCTGGCGGAATGACGCGCAGCTGATGGAAAAAACGCGCCGTGGAGCCATCCCCGGCGCGTTTTTTTTATGCCGCCAGCGCTTGCCGCATGGCCTTGCCCGCCACGTCGAACAGACCGCGCGCCGCTGGCGTCAAGCCCAGCATGTGGATCGATGCGTGGATCATGCCATCGAGCTGCACGCATTGCGCCGCCACGCCGTCGTCGCGCAAATACCGCGCATACGCCACGCCCTCGTCATGCAGCGGGTCGTATTCGCACACCAGCACCGTGGCCGGCGGCAAGTCCTTCAACGAGGCCGCCCGCAGGGGCGCCGCGTAAGGCTGCGCGCTGTCGGACGGCTCGTTCAGGTACGCCGACCAGCAAAAACGCATCGCTTCCCGCGTCAGCGAATGGCCTTCCGCATAGCGCTGGTACGAAGCCGTGTCGAAGGCAAAATCGAGCGCCGGGTACAGCAGCAGCTGGTGCGCCAGCGCGGGACCGGCCTGGTCGCGCGCCATCAGGGCGGCGGCCGCCGCCAGGTTGCCGCCCGCGCTGTCGCCGCCCACGGCCAGCCGTTTCGCATCGATGCCCAGCGCCGCCGCATGTTCGGCGACCCAGCACAAGGCCCGGTAAAAGTCGTTCAGCGGCACGGGGAACTTGTGCTCGGGTGCCAGCCGGTAGTCGACGGAAAAGATCACGCAGCCGGTGGCGTTGGCCAGCGTGCGGCACGGATTGTCGTACAGGTCCAGCGAACACAGGCACCATCCGCCGCCATGCGCAAAGACGATGGCGGGCAGGGGCTGGCCCGTCTCCGCGCCGGCCGGCACGTAGGCGCGCACGGTCAGCGCATGCTCGCCCGGCAGCACGTAATCCTTGATCGAGGCGACATCCTCGAGTGGCCCGTGCAGCTGGCGCAAGCCCGTTTCCGTGGCCGCGCGCAGGTCCGCCAGCGAGGCGGGCGGCGGCGCATCCCTGCTCTGTTCCAGCCAGGCGGCGATCAGCGGATCCAGGCTCATGCCGCGTCTCCCGCCAGGAAGGGCAGCAGGTGGGCGATGAACGCTTCCGGCTGTTCTTCCATGATGAAGTGGCCGCATTCGGCGACTATGGCGCCTTTTAGATTGCCCGCCTTGCCCTGCATGGTCAGCAGGGGAGCGTCATTCGTCGCATGGTCGGCGCCGATGGCCAGCACGGGCATGGCCAGGCTGCGTTTTGCCCGTTCCAGATTTTGACGGATGGTTTCCGGAATGGCGCGGTAGTAGGCGAAGCCAGCGCGCAGGGCGCCTGGCGTGGCATACGCGTCCGCATACACGTCGACGGCCACCTTGTCGCGGCGGTACGACCAGCGGTCCAGGATGAAGCGGATGTATTCGCGCTCCTTGCCCGCCGTGAGCATTTCCGGCAAGTCCAGCACCTGGTTGAACATGAAGTGCCACAGGAAGATGTTGTCGGACGGCGCGACGAAAATCGGCGGCGCGGGCGCCAGGCCGGGAATCACGGCTTCCGTCAGCGCCAGTTTCGTCACGGCTTGCGGGAAATCGCTGGCCAGCGCATAGCCGACCCACATGCCGATGTCGTGGCCGACGACGTCGTATTGCGCGTGGCCCAGGGCCAGCATGGCGCGGTGCAGGGTGGCGGCAACGGCGCCCGTGTCGTAGCCGCCGGCCGGACGTTCCGAGTGTCCGCTGCCGGGCGGATCGATGGCGATGGCCTGGTAGCCGCTGGCGGCCAGCGCCGCCATCACGTGGCGCCACGCATACCAGGTTTGCGGCCAGCCGGGGATCAGCAGCACGGGTTTGCCTTCGCCGGCGATGACGCAATGCAGGCGCTGGCCGTCGATGCGCACATAGTCATGGGTGTAGCTGTCTTCATTCTGATGCATGGCAAGTCCTTGTATTGATTCAGTTAATTAGTCGATTAGTTGTGCGTGATGCCGAGCAGGGTATTGATCTGCTGCGCGCTGACGGGGGCGCCGGCGAAGTCGTCGAAGATCTTGTCGGTCACGGGAATGATGTGGGCATTGATGAAGGCCACGCCTTCGCGCGCGCCCACTTCCTGGTCTTTCAGGCAGCATTCCCATTCCAGCGTCGCCCAGCCCGCGTAGTCGTTTTGCGCCATCTTCGAGAAGATCGCCTTGAAATCGACCTGGCCGTCACCCAGCGAGCGGAAACGTCCGGCGCGGTTTTCCCACGACTGGTAGCCGCCGTAGATGCCTTGCCGTCCCGTCGGATTGAATTCCGCATCCTTCACATGGAACATGCGGATGTGGTCCTTGTAGATATCGATGAATTCCAGGTAGTTCAGCTGCTGCAGCACGAAGTGGCTGGGGTCGAACAGCATCTTGCAGCGCGGATGGCGGCCCACGCGCTCGTAGAACATCTCGAAGCTGATGCCGTCATGCAGGTCTTCGCTCGGGTGGATTTCGTAGCACAGGTTGATGCCTTGTTCCTCGCACACGTCGAGGATGGGCAGCCAGCGGCGCGCCAGTTCGTCGAAGGCCGCCTCGATCAGGCCGGGCGGGCGCTGCGGGAACGGGAACAGGTAGGGCCAGGCGAATGAGCCGGAGAACGTGCCCATGTCGGTCAGGCCCAGGCGTTTCGAGGCCATGGCCGCCAGTTTCACTTGCTCGATGGCCCACTCGGTGCGCGCCGCCGGCTGGCCGTGCAGGTGTGCCGGGGCGAAGCTGTCGCACAGCGCGTCGTAGGCCGGGTGCACGGCCACCAGCTGGCCGAGGATGTGCGTCGTCAGTTCGCTGATGACGAGGCCATGGCTGGCCAGCATGGCAACCAGGTCGTCGCAGTATTGCTGGCTGTGCGCGGCCTGTGCCACGTCGAACAGGCGCGCATCCCAGGCGGGAATCTGCAGGGCCTTGAAGCCCATGCCCGCCGCCCATTCGGCGATGGCGGGCAGGGTGTTGAAGGGCGCCGTGTCGGCGGCGAATTGTGCCAGGTGCAGGCTTGGTCCTTGGATGGTTTTCATATCGGCTCCTATTGTTTGTCGATCGACAAAGAATAGGCGAAATTGTTGGCGCGGTCAAGCCCGTGATGCAAAATAAATGGCGAACGCGCCGCGGGCGCCAGGCGTTATACTGGCCGCCAGTTCGTAAGCAGAGGATCAAAATGGCAGGAAGACCGAGGGAATTCGACCGTGCGCTGGCGCTGGCAAAAGCGCGCGACGCGTTCTGGACGCGCGGCTATGAAGGCGTATCGATGGCCGACCTGGTGGCGGCGCTGGGCATCGCCTCGGCGCGCATCTATGCGGCGTTCGGCTCGAAGGAGCAGCTGTTCCGCGAAGCCGTGGAGCTGTATGAAACGGGAGAAGGCGCGTTTGCCGTGCACGCGCTGGCGGCCAGCCTGAACGTGCGCGACGCGGTGGCGCGCATGCTGGAAGAGGCCGTGCTGCTGTACACGCGCAGCGGCCAGCCGCAAGGCTGCATGGTGGTGACGGCCGCCACGAATACGAGCGCGGACAACGCGGGCATCGCCGACTGGCTGGCGCAGCACCGCCGCGCGCGCACGCAAGCCGTCATCGAGCGCCTGCGCGCGGCGCAACTGGCAGGGGAATTAAAAGAGGATGCGGACGTGCAGGCGCTGGGCGACTACTATGCGGCCTTGCTGCATGGCCTGTCGGTGCAGGCGCGTGACGGCATTCCCGCCGAACGGCTGCTGGCGCTGATCACGCCGGCGATGGCGCCCTTGACGCTGGAAATGAACAAGCAGACTATCTAAGCGCTAGTGACTGTGCTTAAGTCTTGACGTCGATCAGGCTGCCCAGGGCCTGGTCGGCCGCCTTGACGACGTTCGCCGACAGGTTGAAACCGGCCTTGTAGACGAGGTTATCGGTCAGTTCGGAGGCCAGGCCGACGCCGTTCGGCCGGCTTTCGGCCGCCTTGGCCGCGGTCGCATTGGCGCCGCTGACGCTTTCCGTGGCGGCCAGCTTGCGCCCTTCCACGGAGAGGGTGACGCCCGTGCCGGCCGGGCTGGCTTCCTGGAACCTGGCTTGCTGCGGCTGGAAGCCCGGCGTATTCGCATTGGCGATATTGTTGGCGGCCACGTCCAGCGCGCGCTGGTTGGCGGTCAGCCCCGAGGTACCGGTGGTGAGGGCGGATATGGACATGGCAACTCCTTCAGAATGTATCCAGTTTACTCCTTCCGGCGGGAAAAGTGGCTGATGGTGGTTGGTGTAGGGCAACAATTTTTTCCGCAGGTAGTTGCCGTAAAAAATATGTGCGTCACGTAATTTTTTTATATTGTTCTGTGCTACTTCACTGTCTAGACTGGCAGGGAAGTCATTCACGGAGTCCGTCATTTTCCACCTGCTTCGCCCTATTTTGCTGGTTTTTTTGCTCTGCCTGCCTTGCCTGCCCCTGAAAGCCGAGCTTGCCTACGCGCAACTACCGCTCGACGCGCGCCTGAACGAGCAGGTGCTCATGGTGCCGGCTGGCGACGGCTTGCGCGAAGCGCTGGAAACGACGGTATTCCGGCCCGCCGGCCCCGGCCCGTTTCCCCTGCTGCTGATGAATCACGGCAAGCAGCCCGGCCCGGCCCGGCTGCAGCAGCGCGAGCGCTTCATCTATATGGCGACCGAGTTCGTGCGCCGCGGCTACGCCGTGATGCTGCCCATGCGCGCCGGCTTTGCGCGCTCCACGGGCGCCTACCGCGATTTCGGCTGCGACATGCTGGGCAACGCCCAGGGCCAGGCGCGCGACATGCTCGCCGCGCTGGCATATGCGCGCCGCCAGAGCTGGGTAGACCCGCAGCGCATCGTCGTCGCGGGGCAGTCGTATGGCGGCATGGCGGCGCTGGCGCTGGCCACCCGGGTGCTGCCCGGCGTGCGCGGCGTGCTCAATTTTTCCGGTGGCCTGCGCGTCGACATGCCCGGCTGCGAATGGCAAGGGGCGCTGGCCAAGACTTTCGCCACCCTGGGCGCCTACAACCACATTCCCAGCCTGTGGCTGTATGGCGCGAATGACGCGTATTTTTCGCCGGCGCTGGCGCGGCGGCTGTTCAATTCCTTTACCGGTTCCGGCGGCCGGGCGCAATTGCTTGCCTATGGCCCGTTCAAGCGCGACGCCCACCTGACCCTGGGCAGCCGCGATGGCGTGGCCGTGTGGCTGCCCGCCACCGAGCGCTTCCTGCAGAGAATCGGCATGCCGGTGCGCCAGGTCTATCGCGTGGCCGATGCGCCGCCGCCGCCCGCCACACATTTCGCGCCGCAGGACGATATCGCCGCCGTGCCGTACCTGGAAGAGCAGGGCCGCGCCGCCTACCGCGTCTTCCTGGAGAAAACCGCGCCGCGCGCCTTTGCCCTGTCGGCCAGCGGCGCCTGGGGCTGGGCGGAAGAGGGCGAAAGCCCCGATGTGCGTGCGCTCGCTTCGTGCCAGCGCCGCAGCAGCCTGCCATGCCAGCTGTATTCGGTCGATGAAAGCGTTGTTTGGCCGGTCGCCGGCGCCAGTGCGGGCGCCGCCGGCGGCGCGCAATAGGCTGCCGCGCACGATAGTTGTCGCCGAAACGGGGGATGGGCGAATATACTAGGGGAAAAGGGAGGCGTTGCGCTTCCCGTCCGCCCTTATCATCAGCGAGAATTCACCCTTATGGCGTCATCCCCAGAAAACCTCAGCATGGCCGTGTTTTGCGACTTCGAGAACGTCGCGCTCGGCGTGCGAGATGCAAATTACGAAAAATTCGATATCAAGCCCATCCTCGAACGCTTGCTGCTCAAGGGCAGTATTGTTGTCAAGAAGGCATATTGCGACTGGGACCGTTATAAAAGTTTCAAGGGCACCATGCATGAGGCGAACTTCGAACTGATCGAAATTCCCCACGTGCGCCAGTCCGGCAAGAATTCGGCCGACATCCGCCTCGTCGTCGATGCGCTGGACCTGTGCTACACCAAGGCCCACGTGAACACCTTCGTCATCATCAGCGGCGATTCCGATTTCTCGCCGCTGGTGTCGAAACTGCGCGAAAACGCCAAGCAGGTGATCGGCGTGGGCGTCAAGCAGTCGACCTCCGACCTGCTGGTGGCGAACTGCGACGAATTCATTTTCTACGATGACCTGGTGCGCGAAAGCCGCCGCACGGCCGCCAAGCGCGACGCGCGCGACACGCCTGCGCCTAAGCGTTCGGCCGACGAAGAAGTGCGCCGCAAGGAAAAATACGAGTCGCGCAAGACGGAAGCGATCGAAATGGCCGTCGAAACGTTCGACGCGCTGGTATCCGAACGGGGCGACAGCGGCAAGATATGGGCTTCGATGCTGAAGGAAGCGATCAAGCGCCGCAAGCCGGACTTCAGCGAGTCCTACTACGGTTTCCGCACCTTCGGCAACCTGCTGGAAGAAGCGCAGGCGCGCGGCTTGCTGGAATTTGGCCGCGATGAAAAATCGGGTGCCTATGTCTACCGCAGCAGCGGCCTGGTGGCCGTGCCTGCTGCCGTGAACTCGGATGCCGCCAGCGAGACTGTCGCCAGCGGCGAAGCCGGCGCGACGGCGGAAGAGGGCAGTCACCGCGAAGGCGGCAGCCGCCGCGATTCGCGCCGCAATGGCCGTGGCGGCCGCAAGCAGAACGAGCAACGCCGCGGCGAGTCCGCGCCACAGGCTTTCGTGCCGGTGGCCGACGCCGAAACAACCGTCATCGAGCAGTATGCGCCGACGCCGCAGCCCGAGGTGGTGCACGAAGTGGCCGAAGCCGCAGTCGAGGTGGTGGCGGAAGACGGCAACGCCAAGCGCGGTTCGCGCCGCAATGGCCGTGGCGGCCGCAAGAATGGCGATGGCGGCCGTGAAGCGCGTGCCGAGGTGGCCGAAGTGGCGCCAGCGCCCGAACCGGTGCCTGAGCCAGTCGCCGAAGTGATCGTGGAAGCCGCCGCCGAAGCGAAGCCGAAGGCCAAGCCCCGCACGCCAGCGCGCAAGACTGCAGCGGCGAAAAAGCCGGCCAGGAAGGCGGCCGATACCGTGGCGGAAGCGGCGCCTGTGATTGAGGCGGCGCCGGTGGAAGCGGCCGTCGTGGCGGAAGACAAGCCTGCCAAGGCGCCGCGCAAGACCCCGGCACGCCGTCCCGCGCGCAAGAAGGCGGAAGCTGCCTGATAGTTTGAGCAGGAACAAGCGGGGCGGCAATCGCATGCGCCCCGGCTTTTCCTGTGCCTGCCTTGCGCAAACCGCGCACCCCGATCTCCCCAAGCGTGTAGGATGAGCCTGTTTTTAACGCAGCGGGCGGTCAAGCATGTACCACGGTGAACGGTTCAACAGCATTTCCCATACGGTGGGCGCCGCGCTGGCGGCCATCGGCGGCGTCATCCTGATCGTCGCGGCGGCCCGCACGGGTGACCCCTGGAAAATCGTCAGCTGCAGCGTGTATGCGGCCATGCTGCTGACCCTGTACCTCACTTCCACCCTGTATCACAGCGTGCGCGGCAAGGCCAAGGCCGTGCTGCAGCGGCTCGACCATTGCGCCATCTACCTGCTCATCGCGGGCACCTACACGCCCTTCATGCTGGTGACCCTGCGCGGGCCGTGGGGCTGGTCGCTGTTCGGCGTCGTCTGGGGCCTGGCGCTGTTTGGCATCGTGCAGGAATATGTGTACGCAAAAGGCGCGCGCATTCTGTCGCTGGTGATTTACGTGGCCATGGGCTGGCTCATCGTCATCGGCATCAAGCCGCTGCTGGCGGCGCTCGAGTGGAACGGCTTCCTGTGGCTGGTGGCGGGCGGGCTGTGCTACACGGGCGGCATCGCTTTCTACGCCACCGACCACAAGCTGCGCCATGGCCACGGTATCTGGCATTTGTTCGTGCTGGCCGGCAGCAGCTGCCATTTTATCGCCATTTTGTTCTACGTTGCCTGACGTTGCCTGCAGCCGTCACTGTTGCCGTGGTTCCATTATAATGGTGCGATATGTGAAAATAGCGCAACAATGCGGCAATAATAAGGCAACAATGGATATCAATTCGGATGACCTGAAAATCTTCGTCACCGTCATCGACAGCGGCACCCTGAGCGCGGCCGCCGTGCACCTGGGACAAACCACCTCGGGCGTCAGCCGCGCCCTGTCGCGGCTGGAAGACAAGCTGGCCACGTCGCTGCTGACGCGCACCACGCGGCGCATGGAGCTGACGGAAGAGGGGCAGCTGTTCCTGGACAAGGCGCGCGCCATCCTCGCCTCGATGGAAGACGTGGAAGAGTCGATCCGCATCCGCCGCCAGAAGCCGGCCGGGCGGCTGTCCGTCGATGCCGCCTCGCCCTTCATGCTCCACTGCGTGGTACCGCACGTGGCCGAATTTCGCGCCATGTACCCGGACATCCGCCTGGAGCTGACCAGCAACGACCAGATCGCCGACCTGCTCGAGCACCGCACCGATATCGCCATCCGCATCGGCGCGCTGGTCGATTCGACCCTGCATGCGCGCGCCCTGACTGCCAGCCCGCTGCACGTGCTGGCCACGCCCGCCTACCTGGCACGCCACGGCGAACCGGCCACGCCGGAAGCGCTGTCCGGCCATGCGCTGCTGGGCTTTGCCCAGTACGACCTGGGGAATAACTGGCCGCTGCGCCACGCAGCGGGCAACAGCCTGCAGATCGTGCCCGCGCTGGCCGCCTCCAGCGGCGAAACCCTGCGCCAGCTGGCCCTGCACGACCAGGGCATCGTCTGCCTGTCCGACTTCATGACGCGTGACGACATCGCCGCCGGCCGCCTGGTGAAAGTGCTGCAGCCATTCTACACGGGCTACCGCCAGCAGATCCACGCCGTCTACTACCGCAATACGCAGCTGGCGCAGCGCATCAGCTGCTTCCTCGAATTCCTGCAACAGAAACTGTAAGGCCCGGACATGAGCGCACATGGCATGCAATGCCCCACCTGCGACGGATATGGCGACCTGGTGCACGCCACGGTCCGCCAGACGGGCCAGCAGGTGATCGTTTGCACGGAATGCGATTTCGTGTGGCCGCATCCGGAGCAGGACATTGATCCGGCGCATGCCACGGATGTGGCTTCCCTGCTGGCGCAATCCGGCCTGGACGACGACTGGGACGAGCTCGAACTTGGGGCAAGGGTGCCTGCCCGATAGCCCGTGATGGCTGCCCAGCGCAGCATCAGCGGTTTCTGGCATTCCCGCAGCAACAGCTGCAGTGGTCACGTGAGAATGTACGTATTTCTTATCAGATCAGACATGTTAGCATGTTGCAACTCAATATATTGCAAAAAAACATGAAAAAACCTCTTTTCCTGATTGTCTTGCTGTGTGCGTCCAGTTCTGGTGCAGCCGAGATCACTTACGCTGGCGAGGCGGATTGCCGCGTTGCAGAGCATGCGCGGGTTGCCGGGCACGTGGCGTACTGGAGTGGTGCCTGCAAGGAAGGCTATGCCAGCGGACCTGGTGCATTGCAGTGGAGCAAGGACGGCAAGGCGACGGAACGCTATGAAGGTGTGTTGAGCGAGGGGAGGCCGGAGGGCGAAGGCATCGCGCAGTGGGCGGATGGTAGCTTGCATAAAGGCAACTATCAGAGTGGCATGCTGGAGGGCCCTGGCCTGATCGTATTTGCGGACAAGGCAAAGATGACCGCCACATTCGAGCGCGATACGCCAGCCGGTCCCGTGACGGTGACAGCGCGAAATGGCAACCGCTATGAGGGGGGCTGGCAGAATGGTCCGGAAGGCAGCGGCAGCATGATATTTGCGTTGGGCGGCATCTACCGGGGCGCTTGGCACGAAGGGCATCCTATGGGGGACGGCGAAATACTATACCCGAACGGACAAGTGCTGAAGGGACGCTTCCATGGCAGCTTTCAGCTGACGCAACAGCCTGGGGAGCTTGCGACACCGAGGCTGTATGACATCAAGCAGAAAGACGGATACATCGGCTCGAATATTCCGCCGGTTGTCAGCAGCGGTCATGTCGTACCGCCGGAAAAATCGTATGCCGAGTTGACGGGGGAGCAGCAAACGCTCATCAAGCGCCATTACCCCGTGTTGCAGGATGATGATGTGCCGCCCTATCCGGAAAAGGGCCAGCTGCCCGTGTTTCGCGCCATGCGCCATCTGATTTCGTATGGGGGCATTACCGGTATATTGCGTGCCAATGTCAGTATCAACGAAAATGGCGTGCCACAGAGCGTCGCCATGCTGGAAAGTCCCGACAGCGAGGCTACTAGGCTGGCAGCGTCTGTCTTTATGCTCACCAAATATACGCCAGGCCGATGCGCGGGCCAACCCTGCGCGATGGTGGTGCCGTTCAGTTTTTCGCTCAGTTTCATGCAGTAGCGTCGCGGGCGGGCCACAACTGCTGCATGCCTGTCATTTTGCATGAGTGAGATACATACATTGCTGAAATAGTTTCCATTGTTCACTGCTGCAGGGCTGCCGATAAGCCGGACGCATGATGCTGAAGGGCCTGATTCAGGCGACCACGCTGATGTCGCTGCGCAGCAGCTGTTCCACTTCATGCGCCGGCAGCGGCCGGCTGAAATAATAGCCTTGCGCTTCGTCGCAACCGTGGCTGCGCAGATAATCGAGCTGCTCCGCCGTTTCCACGCCTTCGGCCACCACGCGCAGTTTCAGATTGTGCGCCAGCGCGATGATGGAGACGACGATGGCCGCGTCGTCCGCGTCGCGCGCCACGTCGTTGATGAAGCTGCGGTCGATCTTCAGCACGTCGATGGGGAAGGTGCGCAGGTAGGCGAAGCTGGAATAACCGGTGCCGAAATCGTCGATCGACAGCTGCACTCCCAGCGCCTTCATGTCGTGCAGCTGGCTCACGGCCAGCGCCACATCGTGCATGAACAGGCTTTCCGTCAATTCCAGTTCCAGGCAGGCCGGCGCCAGGCCCGTTTCCAGCAGCACTGCGGCGATCGATGTCACCAGATTCGGCTCGTTGAACTGGCGCGCCGACAGGTTCACGGCCAGGCGCAGATTGTCCAGCCCCGCCATATGCCAGGCCTTGACCTGGGCGCACGCTTCGCGCATGACCCAGGCGCCGATCGGCACGATCAGGCCCGTATCCTCGGCCAGCGCGATGAAGCGGTTCGGCGCCACCATGCCCAGGTCCGGATGCTGCCAGCGCAGCAGCGCCTCCACGCCGACGATGCGCCCGCTGGCCAGGTCCAGCTGCGGCTGGTAATGCAGCACGAACTGCTCGCGTTCGAGGGCGTTGCGCAGCGCCGTCTCGATGCGCAGGCGCTCCAGGGTGGCCTGGTTCATGGCCGTCGTGTAGAACTTGATGTTGTTGCGGCCCTGTTTCTTGGCGCAGTACATGGCGATGTCAGCCTGCTCGATCAGGTTCTGCGTTTCGCCATTCAGGGTCACGTCGCCGGGGGCGTCGTAGCGCGACATGTCGTAGACGGCCACGCCGATGCTGCAGGTGACGAAGAATTCCTTGCCGTCGAGCAATACCGGCTGGGCCACGGCATCCATCACGCGCTGCACGATGGCGGCGCTGAGGGTTTCATCGGCCTGTTCGCACAGGATGGCGACGAATTCATCGCCCGACAGGCGCGCCACCGTATCGGTTTCGCGCAGGCTGGCCTGCAGGCGCGTGGCGATGGTTTTCAGCAGCAGGTCGCCGGCCTTGTGGCCCAGGCTGTCGTTGACGAACTTGAAGCGGTCGAGGTCGATCAACAGCACCCACAGCGCGCGGTTCTTGCGGCGCGACAGGGCCATCGCTTGCGCCAGGCGGTCGCGCAGCAGGGCGCGGTTGGGCAAGCCCGTCAGCACGTCGTGGTGGGCGATGTGCTGGATTTGCTGCTCGGCCAGCTTGCGTTCCGTGATTTCGGAACCCGTGCCCCGGTAGCCGCGAAACTCGCCCAGTTCGTTGAACAGCGGTTCGCCATTGACGCTGAACCAGCGCAGCTGGCCATTGCGGTCCTGCATCGCGTATTCGAGGTTGGAGAAGGGCAGGTGGGCTTCCAGGTTGGCGATATGCTGCTTGCCCCAGCGCGAATTGCGCATCTCCGGGTTGTTGTCCCAGCGCGTCATGCCGATGAAGCGTTCCAGCGGCATGTTCGACTTGTCCGTGAAACCGCTGGTGATGTGGGTGAAGCAGAAGTTGGCGTCCTGTTCCCAGTACCAGTCCGAGGACAGGGCCAGCAGGCGGCGGAAGCGCTTTTCGCTTTCCTGCAAGGCGCGCTCGGTGCGCTGGCGCGCCCGCACGTCGGCGCTGAGCAGCTCATTGCTGCGTTTGAGGTCGGCCGTGCGCTGCTCCACCAGCAGTTGCACGCGGCGCGAGCGCTGCGTCAGCGACTGCACGAAGGCGGCCGTCAGCATGCTGAACAGCAAACCCATGATCAGGGTGAACAGCGACCCCAGGTGGTCGGCCAGGAAGGGGCGCGGATGGGCCACAACGCGCACATGCCACGGCCGGCCGGCGGAAACGAAGGCCCGGTCGTAATGGCTGTGGTAGGCAAATTGCAGCCAGCGTGGCAGCGATTCCCAGGCGCCGCCCGCTTCGACAGCAGGCACCTGGCCATGCCGGAAGATCAATTGGCGCGGGTCGGCGCCGGCGTCGGCATAGACGCTCAGTTCGAGCTGCGGGTCGCCCAGCAAGTCGGCGCCGGCGAGGATTTTCTGCACCAGTTCCCCGGCGCGCACGATGACCGCCGTATCGCCGATCAGCGCCGCGCGCCGCTGCGGTACCGTCTGCAGGGGCACGCCGTGGCGGTACACGGGCCGTACGATGACGAAGCCCTGCTGCGGTCCCTGCGCCAGGGCCAGCAGGCCGGTGGCGGTGGTCTGGCCGCTGATGATCGCCTGTTCCAGCGCACGCGCCAGCACGCCGTTCGGGCTGACGTTCAGGCCGAAGGCGGGGCGGTTGCCCTGCAGGGGCTCGAGGTAGTCCACCACCAGGTAGCTGGCGCGCGTCGTCGCGGGCACGATGACGCCGTCGTGCATTTCCGTCATGGCGTAATCGGGCACGATGCGCCGCAGCCCGGCCTCGAAGGCGTCGCGCTGGGCATGCGGCACTATACGGTGGAAATTGAAGGCCTGGATGAACGGGTGGCGCTGCAGCAGCGGCGTGGTGAAGGCATGGAACTGCTCGCGCGTGACGGGCACGACGGCGGAAAACAGCTGGTTCGTCGTCGTCAGCACCTCGACCGCGTCGTCGAGTCCCTGCTCGATGGCGGCCACCCTGGCACCGGCGCGCTGCTGCAGGCTCAGGCCCATCTTGTCGTATTCGAGCTGGCTGATGGCGGCGAACAGCACGGCCGTCACGCTGACGCCGCAGGCGAAGGTCAGCGCGGCCGCGGCGGAAATCGACAATGGCAGGCGGCCACGCAGCATGGGTTTTCCTATCTCACTTCATGGACACAATTGCTCGGCAGCACCTGCGGGCCCGCGCAGGCCGTAGTTTGTCATAAACCACATCCATCATGCGAATTTTGCACCAGATCGCTGCTAATAAGCAACAATATCTATGGCCATGGCGGACGACTATCAGTTGTCGGGTGCGCCTGATTGCCGGCGCAAGCGCCACAACTGCCATGCCGGCAGCCAGCGGTTCAGGAACGCCAGGCCGCATACCCGGCGCCAGCGCACCAGCCGCACCATGCGCACGGCGCGGCCCGCCCCGAGCTTGTCCGGCCTGGCGGCGAAGAGGATGCGGTTGTTGCCGGCGATGCCGTCGAACTGGCACACGGCGCCGCGGAAGGTCAGCATCAGGCGTTCCAGCATGGCGGGGTAGTGCTCGTCATAACTGAACAGGTTGGCCACCAGCACGCCGCCGGGCAACAGGGCGCGCAGGCAGTCCGCATAGAAGCGCGCGCTGCCCAGGGCCGGCGGCAGGCCCGTTTCGTCGTAGCCGTCGAGCAGCAGCACGTCGGCGCAGCCCGGATGCTGGCGGATATAGCTGACGGCATCCGTTTCGATGATGCGCAGGCGCGCGTCGTCGGGCGGCAGCATGAATTGCTCGCGCAGGGCGATCACGTCGGCGCGCAGTTCCAGCACCGTGATGCGCGTGTCGGGCAGGTGCCGGTGGCAGAATTTCAGCAGCGAGCCGCCGCCCAGGCCCACCATCAGGATGTGGCGCGGACGCGGCACGAACAGGGTAAAGCACATCATGGCGCGCGCATAGCGCAGCAGTAGATGGTCGGGGCGCGACAGCAGCATTTCGCTCTGGATCATGCCTGGCTGGAATTCCAGCCGGCGCCGGTCGCCGCAGGTATGCACCTGCGGGGCGAGTGGGGTGGTGCTTCTGTTTTCCGGCATGGGGCGACTTCGCTGAGTGGACAGGGGGAGATGCTTTGTTGCATTCAGAGAAATCTGATAAGCTCCCGTGAGCATACCCGATTAATCCGCGCCGAGCATGCGTAACGGTACGCGGCGGCACGGCCGCGCAGTCGGGCACCATGGAGACAAGCATGTTTTTGGATCACCCCATCATTACGGCGACGAACAGTTTTACCGAACCTGACCGCATCGAGCGGCTGACGCGCGTGTATGGTTACGCGGCGGCGCTGGCCGACCAGGCCGAAAATTTCGGCTTCATTGAAAAAGTGGCGCAAATCCACGATCACAAGGGCACCCTCATCGTGTTCTGGCACGAAGTCCCCAGCGAAGTGGAAAAGCAGTATTTCGTGCAGGCCTGGGCCAGCAAGGTCGGCGACGGCAGCACCAATGTCGAACACGAAATCTGACCCGGCGCGGCGCGCCAGCGCGGCGATACTGTAAGCCATGGATATCAAGACCCTGGTACTGGCCCTGGCGCTCGGCAACCTGAGCCTGTGCGCGGCCCTGTTCTTCTTCGAGTACGAGCGCAAGAAGTCGCTCAGCATGTCCACCTGGGCGGTGGCCAAGCAATGCCAGGCCGTGGCCTGGTGTTTGCTGTATTTTCGCGGCGTGCTGCCCGATTTCCTCTCCATCCTGCTCGGCAACAGCCTGCTGTTTGCCGGCATGGCGCTGGACGCGGGCGCGCTGTGGCAGGCGGCAGGACGCAGCGGCTGGCGCCGCTACATATTGCCGGCGCTGGGCGCGGCGATCGGCCTGTTTGCCGCCTGCTACCTGTTCGACGTGGCGCCATTGCTGCGCAGCGCCGGCGGTTCGCTGATCGTGGCCGGCTTTTTCCTCGCTGGCGTGGCGGCGCTGTGCCTGAAATGGCGCGAGGCGAGCATGCTGCGCCGCTTCCTCGTCGTCAGCATGGGCCTGCTGTCGCTGCTGATCGCGGCGCGCGGCGTGCTCGCCGCCGCCGTCCCGGCTTTTGACGCGGAGCTGCTGCAGCTGGCCGGTTTTGGCGCCCTGTACCTGATGATGCTGACGAACGCCTTCGGCTATCTGCTGCTGTCGCGCGAAAAACTGGGCGGCGAACTGGCGCGCCTGGAAGTGCTGGACGCGGCCACGGGCGTGCCGAACCGGCGCGGTTTTTACCAGGCGCTGGCGCCGTGGATGGCGCTGGCGCGCCGGCCCGGCTTGCCGACGGCGCTGGTGGTGCTCAATATCGACCATTTCAAGCGCGTCAACGACAGCTATGGCCATCCGGTGGGCGATGCGGTGCTTAAAACCATCGTCGACACGTGCCGCCAGCAGCTGCGCGACAGCGACCTGATGGGCCGCTTGGGCGGCGCCGAATTCGCCATCCAATTGCCGCGCACGAGCCTGGCCGATGCACTGATGGTGGCCGAGCGCATCCGCGCCGCCGTCGAGGCGCTGCCCGTCAAGACGGAGCGCGCCGTGCTGCAGCTGACGGCCAGCCTGGGTGTGACCACCATCCGCGCCGAAGACAGCACCGTCAGCCTGTTCAAGCGGGCCGACGAGGCGCTGCAGGCGGCCAAGCAGGCGGGCCGCAACAGGGTGGTGGAGGCGCAGGGCGCCAGCACCCTCGATATATAAACCGGACTAATAAACCGGATTATTTCTTGCGCGAGCCCAGCCAGCTCGGTTCCTTGCCGCATTCCTTGGGCAGGAACAGGGCGTCCAGGCCGGGATCGCAGCGCCGGTCCGGCGCCTTCATCGGCTCGACGGTGAGCCATTCGCTCTTGGGCAGTATCTTTTCTTCGCGTGCCGCCACGGGCGGCGCGGGCGGCAGGCTGTCCTGCCAGCGTGCCTCTGCGGCGGGCGCGGGCGGGGTGGCCCAGTTTGCATCCACCTGCGCTGCCTGCGTTGGCGGCGCAGGCGGCGTGTCCGCGTGCGCGGCGGCGCACAGCAGGCTGCTCGCGAAGATGGCTAATACGGTGACGGTGCGCGTGGCTGCGCTGCTTGCTCGTTTCATGGTGTGTCCTTGGTCGGTGGCGGGAGGGCCTGCCCTGCAGTATGACGGATTCAGGAAGTAAAAAGACAAGGAAATTGCAACGGCATGTTACCAAAGGGACTATAGTTACTGGTAGCAAGCAGGTGCACTGTGGCAAGGTGATTGAAAGGTGAGCCAGGCGCGGGCGCCGGCACCCGGACGTGTGCATTCCCTAACATTCATTTAAGCTAAGCAAGTTATGCTGTGGGGTGCACGCTCGGCCCCTCTTGTCGTCCGCACCGCAGTTCCTCTTTCTTACTCTTGCCAGGCCCATAATGAAAATGCTCAAATCCCTGCCTGTATGGCCGCTTGCCGCTCCGCTTGCCGGCTGGCTGTTCCTGTTCGGTTCCACCTTCAATGTCGGCGGCTTCTACCAGATCCTGCTGGTCGCTGGCCTGATCGGCAGCGTGCTGGCCGCCGTGTACCACGCGGAAGTGGTGGCGCACCGCATCGGCGAGCCGTATGGCACCCTGGTGCTGGCGCTGGCCGTAACCCTGATCGAGGTGGCGCTGATCGTCTCGCTGATGCTGGCCGGCGGGCCGGAGACGACGGGCCTGGCGCGCGACACCGTGTTTGCCGCCATCATGATCATTTTGAACGGCATCGTCGGCATCTGCCTGTTGCTGGGCGCCGGGCGCCATCGCGAGCAGACTTTCGGCCTGCTGGGCGTGAGCGCCTCGCTGGCCACCCTGGCCGCCATCGCCATTCTGACCTTGGTGCTGCCGAACTACACCTCGAGCGCCGCCGGCCCCTTCTACAATTCCAGCCAGCTCATTTTCATCGCCGTGATCTCGCTGGTCTTGTACGGCACCTTCGTGCTGGTGCAGACGGTGCGCCACCGCGACTACTTCCTGCCCAAGGAAGCCGTCGGCGACGAAGAGGTGCATGCGGCGCCGCCCACGCCCACCGTCGCCTGGGTCAGCGCCGGCGCGCTGCTGGTGTGCCTTGGAGCCGTGGTGCTGCTGGCCAAGTCGCTGGCGCCCGCGCTGGAGACGGCGATTGCCGCCATGGGCGCGCCGAAAACCCTGGTCGGCATCGTCATCGCCGCCATCGTGCTGCTGCCCGAAGGCCTGGCCGCCGTGCGCGCCGCGCGCGCGAATCGTCTGCAAACGAGCTTGAACCTGGCGCTCGGCTCCGCGCTGGCCAGCATCGGCCTGACGATACCCGCCGTGGTGGTGGTATCGCTGGCCACGGGCCTGACGATTACCCTGGGACTCGATATCAAATCGACAGTGCTGCTGCTGCTGTCGCTGATGGTGGCCACCCTGTCGCTGGGCACGGGCCGCACCACGGTCATGCAGGGGACGGTGCACCTGGTGATTTTCGCCGTTTATTTATTTACCACCATCGTGCCGTAAGCGCCACGGCTGGCCGCCGTTTTGTCACAATCCTGTCACGCCGCTGTCATACGATGAGGGTAGTGTGGTAGGATTTTTAAATCGTCTAAATGATTTATATAGTTTAGCAACTGATTTTGCCAACTTTTTTCAGTTGGTGCAGCAATGACAAGACAAGAGGCCAGTATGTATGCAGCGGTGGACCTGGGGTCCAACAGTTTTCGTTTACACGTCGGCAAGCATGATGGCGACACCATCCGCGTGGTCAAGAGCGTGCGCGACCCGATACGCCTGGCCGCTGGCCTGGACGCCAATGGCGACCTGACCGAGGCGGCCATGCAGGGCGCGCTGGCCTGCCTGCAGCGCTTTCGCGCCATCCTGGCAGGTTTCGAGCTTGAAGCCGTGCGCGTGGTGGCCACGTCGGCCATGCGCGTGGCGCGTAACGGCGCCGTCTTCCTGCCGCTGGCAGAGCAAGCCATCGGCTACCCGATCGAAATCATCTCGGGCGAGGAAGAGGGGCGCCTGATCTACATGGGCGTGGCCAATGCACTGGCCATTCCCGGCGAACGCCGCCTGGTGATGGATATCGGCGGCGGTTCGACCGAACTGATACTGGGGCGCGGCAACGATATCGAGCGCGTCGAGTCGTTCAGCCTGGGCACGGTCAAGCAAAGCCTGTCGTTCTTCATCGGCGGGCGCATCGACGCGCCGTCGTTCGAGGCGGCCATCCTGTCGGCGCGCAGCCATTTCGAGGATGCCGCGCCGCCGTACCACCCGCAGCACTGGAAGACGGCCTACGGCTCTTCCGGCACCATCCGCACCATCGCCGACATCATCGCCCGCAACAAGCTGGGCGACGGCTTGCTTACCAGCGCCAGCCTCGACGCGCTGGCGCGGCGCTTCATTGAACTCGGTCACACCAGCCGCATCGACATGCCCGGCCTGCGCCCCGACCGCGCCAGCACCATCGTCGGTGGCCTGGCCATCTTGATCGGCCTGTTCCGCGAACTGGCGATTCCCGCCATGACGCCGATCGAGGCGGGCCTGCGCATGGGCGTGATGTGGGATTTGTACCTGCGCTCGACCAAGCGCGACCGCCGCGAACAGTCGGTGCAGGGCTGCATGGAGAAGTTCCATATCGACCAGCAGCGCGCCGGCCGGGTGGCGCAGCAGGCGCTGGCCCTGTACGCACAGCTCAAGCCCACCTCCGACGCCCTGGTGAAAAGCCTGCGCTGGAGCAGCCTGCTGCACGAGGTGGGGCTGGCCGTGTCGCAGACGGGCTACCACAAGCACGCGTCCTACATCGTGGAAAACGCGGACTTGCCCGGCTTTACCACGCGCGAACAGAAGACCATGAGCCGCTTGATCCTGGCGCAGAAGGGCAACCTGCGCAAGATCGGCGAAGTGCTGTCCGACCCCGATTTCGCCAAGGCCGTGCTGGCGCTGCGCCTGTCGATTTTGCTCATGCATGCGCGCATCGAGGCCGATTTCAGCGAACTGCGCCTGCGCATGAAGAGCCGCATCGAGCTCGACATCAAGCGCGGCTGGGTGGCGCACCATCCCACCGTGTCGTTCTGGATCGAGAAGGAGCAGGAATTCTGGGACGAGGTCGGGGTCGATTTCACCATCCGCGCCAGCGCGTGAGAGGGTGTCTGTCGTGCGCATGGTTTGATGTGCAGCAAGCAAGATTTCAAAAAACAGTATATATTGTTTATATTATTGATTAGATTGGAAAATCCATGACCAAAACCGTTCCAGTGAAAAAGGCCGACAGCGCGCCCGTATCGATGTTCCCCACCAGCGCATCGATCAATGCGGCAGCGGCCAAGGCCGCACCGGCCAGCAAACCTGTCGCCAAACCTGCGGCGAAGGCGGCCGCCAAGCCGGTGGCCAAAGCCGCCGTCAAGCCAGTGGCTGCCAAACCCGCAGCAGCCAAGCCGGCAGCAGCGAAGCCTGTTGCCGCCAAGCCTGCCGTAGCCAAGGCGCTAGCCGCCAAGCCGGCGGCCAAGGCCGTCGTGGCCAAGCCCGTTGCCAAACCGGCTGCCAAGCCAGCCGCGAAAGCCGCTGTCAAGCCAGTTGCCACAGCCGCCAAGCCGGTAGCGAAAGCCACGGCCAAACCGGCCGCCAAAGCTGCTGCCAAACCCGCCGCCGTGAAAAAGGCGCCAGCCGCCAAGGTCGCCGCCGTCAAGGAAAAAGCCCGCAAGCCGAAACTGGTGCGCGACAGCTTCACTATGCCGGAAGCGGAATACGAGGTATTGGGCCAGGTCAAGAAAGCCTGCCTGAAAGCCGGTTTCGAGATCAAGAAAAGCGAATTGCTGCGCATCGGCGTGGCGTTGATCAGCCAGATCGACCTGGCCACGCTGCAAAACGTGCTGGCCGGCTTGCCGCAGCTGAAAACGGGCCGTCCGAAGAAGGATTGATGGCGCGGGCAGGGGCCGCCCCCGCTTGCCCATTCTGGTTTACCATGGGGCCTGTGATAGTTCCCCCATGGTTGCCATGTCAGAAGATACCAATACCGAACGCGCCGGCTTCGTCGAGCGTTCCATCGTCCGCCACCAGGCGGGCCAGTCCACCGATGCCATCGACCACGTCGCCGAGGAAATCCCCGTCGCGCTGGTCTTCAATGGCATTTCCCACGTCGTCATGATGGCCACGCCGCGCGACCTGGAAGCATTCGCGTATGGTTTCGCGCTGACGGAAGGCGTGGTGGCATCGGCTGCCGCCATCTTCGATTGCGAAGTGTTCCTGCGTTCCGACTCCGCCGAAGTGGCCTTGACCATCGCGCAAGAAGATTTCATGCGCCTGAAGGATCGGCGGCGCCAGCTGACGGGCCGCACGGGTTGCGGCGTGTGCGGCATCGACAGCATCGACATGCTCGACTTGCAGCCTGCGGCGCTGCCGCCGTCCCTGATCCGCGTCGACTTGCCGGCCGCGCTGGCGCGAGCCTCCGCGGGCTTGCGCGAACGCCAGGCGCTGATGCGGGAAACGGGCGGCGTGCACGCTGCCGCGTGGTGCGCGCCAGACGGCGACATCGTGCACGTGTTCGAGGATGTCGGCCGGCATAACGGCCTCGACAAGCTGATCGGCCACCTCGCGCTGAACGGCGCCGACATGCGGCGCGGCTTCGTCTTCCTGTCCAGCCGCGGCAGCTATGAGCTGGCGCGCAAGGCGGCGCGCATGCAGATTCCGCTGCTGGCGACGATTTCCGCCCCCAGTTCGCTGGCCATTTCCATCGCCGCGCAGGCGGGCATGAAGCTGGTGGGCTTCTGCCGCCAGGATGCGTACGTGGACTACACGCCCGGCATCAGCATCTAAGCGGCAGAACGCTGCAGCAGCACCGGCACGGATTTCGACGTGGGCGTGCCGGCGCCGTCGGCCGTGCTGGCCAGCGGCACCAGCGCATTCGTCTCGGGGTAATACGCGCCCAGGCAGCCGCGCGGGATGTCGTAGGCGACCAGGCGGAAGCCGTCGGCGCGGCGCGCCACGCCGTCGTCCCAGGCGCTAATCATATCGATCATGTCGCCATCCTTAAAACCCAGCATGGCGATATCGGCCGCATTCGCGAAGACGACCTTGCGCGTGCCGTACACGCCCCGGTAGCGGTCGTCCATGCCGTAGATGGTGGTGTTGTACTGGTCGTGCGAGCGGGTGCTCATCAACACCATCAGGCGTTCGCCATGGCGCGCGCGGGCGCGGTGCAGCGGCGTATCGAGGTCCAGCGGGGCGACGAGGAAGCTGGCCTTGCCGCTGGCCGTCTTCCACACGCGCTCGCGCGAAGCCACCGTCAAATGAAAACCGCCCGGCTGCGCCACCCTGGCGTTGTATTCGTAAAAATCGTCAAACACCTTTTCGATATCGTCGCGGATGCGCGCATAGTCGGCCGCATACGCGCGCCAGTCCACCAGGCCGTTGCCCACCGTCGCTTCGGCCATGCCGGCCACGATGGCCACTTCCGAGCGCAGCTGCGGCGAGGCGGGCGCATTGCGGCCATACGAGATATGCACCATGCTCATCGAGTCTTCCACCGTCACGCCCTGCGCCACGCCGTGCTGCAGGTCGATCTCCGTGCGGCCCAGGGTGGGCAGCAGCAGGGCTTCCTTGCCGATGACCAGGTGGCTGCGATTGAGCTTGGTGGCCACCTGCACCGTCAGCGCGCACTGGCGCAGCGCGGCAAAGGTCAATGGCGTATCGGGCGTGGCGGCGGCGAAATTGCCGCCCAGCGCGATGAACACTTTTACCTCGCCGCGCTGCATGGCTTCGATGGTGGCCACCACGTCGTGGCCATGCGCGCGCGGCGGCGCGAAGCCATACACCTGGCCCAGGCGGTCGAGGAAGGCGTTTGTGGGCTTTTCCTCGATGCCCACCGTGCGGTCGCCCTGCACGTTGGAGTGGCCGCGCACGGGGCATAGCCCGGCGCCCGGCTTGCCGATCTGGCCGCGCAACATCATCAGGTTCGACAGCATGCGGATGGCCGCCACGCTGTGCTTGTGCTGCGTCAAACCCATGCCCCAGGTGGCGATGATGCGCTTGCCCTTGACGACAATGTCCGTCAATGCCTCGATCTGCGCGCGCGCCACGCCCGACTCCCGCAGCAGCAGTTCCCAGCTTTCTGCACGCAGGTCGTCGCGGAAGGCGTCGAAGCCGCTGCAGTGCTCAAGAATGAAAGCGTGGTCGATGACCGCGGGCGCGCCGGCCGCCTGCGCCGCGTCGTCATGCTCGACGACGCGCTTGGCGACGGCCTTGATCAGGGCGAAATCTCCGCCCAGTGTCGGTTGCACGAACAGGCCGGCCAGGCGCGTGCTGCCCAGGGTCGCCATTTCCAGCGCGCTTTGCGGGTCCATGAAGCGCTGCAAGCCCCGTTCGCGCAGGGGATTGATGGAAACGATGCTGCCGCCGCGGCGCGCGCACTCGCGCAACTCGCCCAGCATGCGCGGATGGTTGGTGGCGGGATTCTGGCCGAAAATCAGGATGGTGTCGGCCAGTTCGAAGTCGGCCAAAGTCACCGTGCCCTTGCCGATGCCCACGGTGGCCGGCAAGCCGCGGCTGGTCGCCTCGTGGCACATGTTGGAGCAGTCGGGGAAGTTGTTCGTGCCGTACAGGCGCGCCATCAGCTGGTACAAAAAGGCCGCCTCGTTGCTGGCGCGTCCCGAGGTGTAGAACGCAGCCTGGTTGGCGTCGGGCAGGGCGCGCAGGTGGCGCCCCACGAGGGCGCAGGCGTCATCCCAGGCGATGGGCACGTAGCGGTCGCTGGCGGCGTCGTAGACCATCGGTTCGGTCAGGCGGCCGTATTGTTCCAGCGCGTAGTCCGATTGTTCCAGCAGCTGCGTGACGGTGTGGCTGGCAAACAGCTCCGGGCCGGCGCGGCGGCTGGTCGCTTCGGCGGCGACGGCCTTGGCGCCGTTCTCGCAAAAGGCGAACGTGGCAGCGTGGTTGCGGTCGGGCCAGGCGCAGCCGGGGCAATCGAAGCCGTCCGGCTGATTTTGCGCCAGCAGCGCCTTCAGGTTCCCGGGCGCGACCCGCTCCTGGCGCAGGCTGATGGCCATGTGTTTCAGGGCGTCCCAGCCGGCGGCAGGCTTGGTATAGGGGGTGATGCGGGGCGCTTCGTGATCGTCCATCGTGGCTTTCCGGAAGGGGAGTGTGGTAATTATGCACGATCCCCGCATGGCATTGACTTGCGTCATGGAAATGACATTCGGCTGTCATTTTCCTGACATATTAGGCAAGTACGCTGGAGTCGTCTTGATCACAGGGATGAAACCATGCAAAACATAATCGCATCAAACGAAGCCAAGGCCCGGCCGGTCCAACTGGTGCTGAGCCAGGCCACTACAGCGGCGGAATTGCGCGAAGTCCAGCGTTTGCGTTACAAGGTGTTTATCGAGACCATGGGCCTGACGTCGCTGGCGAATGCCGATGGCCTCGACAGCGATGAATTCGACGCGCATTGCGACCACCTGATCGTGCGCGACGCCGATACCCTGAAAGTGGTGGGCACCTACCGCGTACTGAGCGCGGCCAAGGCAGCCAAGATCGGCCGCCTGTATTCGGAAAACGAGTTCGACCTGAGCCGCCTGAAGAACCTGCGCGGCCGCATGGTCGAAGCGGGCCGCGCCTGCATCCACCCGAAATACCGCGGCGGCAGCGTGATCATGCTGCTGTGGTCGGGCCTGGCCGAGTACATGCGCCGCGAGCGCTGCGACTACCTGGTTGGCTGCGCCAGCATCAGCCTGGCCGATGGCGGCCATAACGCCGTCGCCGTGTACCAGGCGCTGGCCGAAAAGCACATGGCCCCAAGCGAGTACCGCGTCACGCCGCACCTGCCTTTCCCCATCCATCAGGTGGAAGCGGCGCACAAGCCGCAAGTGCCGCCGCTGATCAAGGGCTATCTGCGTTCGGGCGCCTGGATTTGCGGCGAACCGGCCTGGGATCCTGACTTCGAAAGCGCCGACATGTTCATGATGATGCCGCTGGCGAATCTGGACGAGCGCTATGCGCGCCATTACGGGGTGGTGCCTGGCTAAGAGCGGGCAGTGAAGCCTGCAGCTGGCTGGCCAGCGCCTGCACCGCGTTGCGCAAGCCGGTGTCCGTGCCGCCGGGCGGCAGCAGTTCGAGCAGGAAGCGCAGCGGCGCCGTGATCGCCTCGGGTTCGCCGATGCTGCCGTGGCGCCGCACGGCGTCGTGGTACAGGGCCAGGAAGGCGGCGCGCGCCGGCGCGTCGAGGGGCTGGCCGTCCGGCACCTGCCACAGGGCCGCCAGCAGGGCGGCGCGCACGGGGGCGCCGGCGTCGATGGCGCGGTGTTCGTCCGCGTGGCGCTGGCGCGCATAGGCGATGGCGTCGTGCAGCAAGTCGCCCAGCTGCGGATCGAGGGCGCGCCAGGGGCCGCCGTCGCCGTGGGATTTCAGCAGCAGGGCGCCTGCCAGCACCTGGAAAATCAGGTCGCAGTCGGCCACGCCGCTGCGCCGCCGCGCTTCTTCCAGCGCGGCCAGGCAGGCGTCCGTCATGGCGCGCAGGGCCGGCGCGCCGGAGCTTCCTTCGGTGCAGGCGAGGCGTGCCTGCAAGGCCCAGTAGCGCCCCAGCAGGGCCAGGCGCTGCGCCGTGGGCGCCAGCGCCACCAGCAGGTCGATATGCTGTTTTCCGTCCTGCAGCAACTGGCGTCCCTGTACCGGATCGGGCACGGCCGGCACGTCGATGCCGGCGCCCGCATCAAGGCCGCACAGGGCCGCGCCCTGGCGTATCTCCAGTTCCGCCCAGTGCGCCAGCGCGCGCAGGCCCACCTTGCCGTCGGCCGCGCTGTGCGCCGCCCGATAGTGCTCGATGGCGCGCAGTGTGTTGTCCAGGCCTCCCAGGCCGGCGCGCGTGGCGGCCATGTTTTCGCGGATGTCGGCGCAGCCGAAGAAGCGCGCGCGCACGGCTTGCTCGATGCTGGCCAGCTTTTCCTCGATGGCGGCGCGGCGCGCCGCATCGGCGCCCGCCAGGCGCGCGTGCAGGGTTTCCAGGTCGGCCAGTAAATGGCCGTGGTAGTGGTAGTCGGGCGCCTGCCAGGGCCGGCTCTGGGTGTTGGGAAAGCGGTAGCGGTCGTCGCCGTAGGCCTGGTAGGCGCCCCAGGTGTTCGACGCGGGGAACCGCAGGTACGCCGCCTCGCGCGCCAGGCGCACGGCGTCGCCGAAGTACTCGCCGCTCAGCATGGCGTGATAAAAACTGTGCGCGAAGATGCTGGCCGCCTCGTCGTCGATGCGCCAGCCGGCCGCGATCACCGCTTGCGAGCCCATTTCGATGAAGGCCGTGGCCAGGCTGGCGGCCAGTTTCGACCATGGCGCGATGGCGTCCGCGCGCATGTCGCCCAGGTGGCAGCAATTGATGAAGACGAATTGCGGCACGCGCTTCAATTTGCCCACCTGCGCCGCCGTCAGCCGCGTCTTCGGTCCCAGCACCAGGCCCGTATGGGCGATGCCGGGGCCGGCCACCTCGCCATGGCCGGCAAGGTGGATGGCGAAATAGCGCTCGTCGAACAGGTGCACCAGCACGCGCTGCGCCTGCGGGCGCAGCAGCTCGCGCACCTGGTAGCCGTACGCGCCGAACATGCGCGCCACGTCCTGCGCCTCGGCTTGCGCGGCGGGCAGCTCGGGCAGGCCGGAATCGGTGTCGCCGATCACCAGCACGCTGTTGCTGGGCGGGCTGACGGCCGGCGGCTGCTCGCGCAGGCTGGCCAGCTGGCGCACCATGCCGATGCGCGTCGACAGGGGGCTTTCCTCGCTGCCCGCCTCGTCGCGCATCAGTTCCCACGGGTAGATGGCGGCGCTCTGGTCGACGGCCAGGATCAGGCCGCGCATCTCGGGGATGGCCGCCTTCAGGCCGTTTGGCAGCATCAGTTCGTACAGGGCGCGCGACAATCCCGGCTGGTCGGTGGTGTTGTCGGTGGCATCCATGATCAGGCCATCGACGGCTTGCCGCTGGTTCGGCTCTTCATCGACGCTGTTGTGGGCGCGGTCCGTCAGCACGGTGAAGCGCAGGGCGCCCGAGAGGTCCGCCGCGACGATCTGCACGCGGCGCCAGCCATTGTCGCCGCTCAGGCTGGGCAGGATGCGCCGGTAGCCGCCGGGGCTGTGGCGGATGCGCCGCTCGAACGAGAAGCTGCTCTGGTAGCGCGCCTCGGCCATGATCTGCTCGATGGCCACCGCGGCGGCGATGGCGCGCGCCTCGGACTGTTCATAGATGGCGATGTGGCCGATGCGGCAGGCCATGCCCGCGTCTTCCAGGCGCCGGTTGGCGCTGCGCGCGCCGTCGATCAGGGCGCGCGCGCACAGGGCGATGCTCAAGCCGCCGTAGCCGGAACCGGACAGCAGGCTGGCCACGCGCAAGCCGTGTTCGCCCATCGGCGGCGCGGCCACGTGGCCGGCGGCGCGCACCTGCAGGCAGACGCACGCGTATTCGAGCAGGCCGCCGGCAAAGGCGCGCGCCAGTTCGCCCGGCGTCAGCTCGCCCAGCGCGCCCAGGCCGATGACGATGGCGCCGCCGGGCCGGCGCGCCGCATCGGGCTGCAGCACCACCAGGGCGGAGTCGGGGCGCTGCGGGAAGCGCCCCAGCGCGTGGATTTCCTGCAGCTTGCCGGCCAGCAGGCGGTCGAGAAAGCTCATGCTGCCGCGCAGCGATTCGGACGCGTAGCAGCCGCTCATGACGGGCGCATCGGCCGAGGCCATGCTGCCGTGGATGACGGATAGGCTCAGCTGCGGCGCGCGGCTTTCCGGCGCGCTGGCGGGGCCGGCGGCGCCGATGGCCGCGTCGAGCAATTCCTGCGGCTGCGGGTACAGCGGCCTGGCCTCGGGGACGTAGGGATGGAAGCGGGGCGGAACGCCGCCAGGCGCGTGCGGCGGCTGCCGGGACAGGGCTGCCGCCTGGCCGCCCTCGAGCAGCTGCGCGATGGCCGGGTAGTATTCCTTTTGCAGCAGCAGGTCGCCATGCGCCACGGGCAGGTAGCACGCTTCCACGCCGGCCGGCACGGCGCCTTGCCAGGCGGTGCGGCCATCGCCATCCGGCGACCACGCCGTCTCGATGCCGCCGTCGCGCAGGCGCAGCGCCACCGGCGTGTCGGCGCAGCCGGCCAGGTAGCTGCAATGGCGGGCGTCGAGCGGGGCCGCTTCCAGCAGGGCCACGGTGGCGCGCGCGGCGGCCAGCGCTGGCGCTTCGGGCGCCTGCCAGCCGCCGGGCAGGCCCGCTTGCGCGTCGCCGGCGGCCAGCTGCGCCCAGGCGCCGGCGTCGAAATAGTCGATGCTGCCCGCCTGCGGCCACGGCAGCATGTCGAGCACGCCGGGAAAGGCGCGCACGAAGCCGAGAAACTGGCGCCGCGTGTGCTTCCAGCCGATCCAGCAGGCCAGCATCTGCACCAGCCGGTCGCGTCCCAGCAGCACTTGCACCATCGCCTGCGTGCCCCGGTTGGCCGTGCCCACCTGCAGCAACCGGCTGCCGGGCAGGGCGCCGAAGCGCTGCCAGCGGTCCTTCAGGGCCAGGCGCGCCACCAGCCCGCCCATGCCGTGGGCGACGATGCGCAAGGGTTGGCCGCGCTCTCCGGCGTCGCGCATGGCTTCATCGAGCACGGGCAGGAAGGCGCTGCTGGAGTGCTGCAGCGACAGGCGCCAGTCATAGGTAAAGGGCCGCACTTCCTGGCTTTGCGCGAGAAAGCGGGCAAACGGCTCATAGCAGGACTCGAGCCAGCCGGCGCTGACGATGTGCGGCTGGCCCACTGCCAGGCGTTCGATGCGTCCTTCGACCAGGTTGACGGGGTCGAACCAGATGCGGTTGCTGCCCACTTGCAGATGGCTGCCCAGCATGTCGGGCAGCAGCAGGGCGATGGGCGCGTGCGCGCGCCGTTTCGGCACTTCGCCGCCGCGTCCCAGCGGGCCATGTTCCATGCCGCTCAGCGGCTGGTAGGCAGTCTCGTCGCCCGTGAGCGCCTGCACGGCGGCCAGGCTGGAAGGCGCGCGCTCGAAGTAGTTCAGGTGGTGCGTCCGCGGCCCGCGCAGCAGCAGTTGCCGCACGGGCGTGCTGCGCGTGGCGCCGCCGGCCATCGAGGCGCAATTGACGACCAGGTCGTTCTGTCCGCCGTACAGCTGTTCGCCGAGACAGTCGCCCAGCCACCCCAGCAGGCCCTCGCCGCTGCACGCGCCGGCCAGCACATGCAGCGGACTGGCCACGCGCACGTCGGGCGCATTGAGCAGCGCCACCAGGGGCGAGTCGGGCATCATCGCTTCCAGGCCCGGCAGGATGCGCGCGTCGCAGCGCTGCTGCACCACGGCCAGCAGAAAGGCGGCGGCGCCATCGGGGGCATCGTCCTGCAGCAGGTTGAACATCACGCTGGCCCAGCGGTCCAGCCGGCCCGACATCAGGGTCGTGCCGCGCGTCGGGCATGCCACGCGCACGAAGCGGGTGATGCGGATGGCGCGCGTTTTCAGCTCCACGCCCAGTGCGCGCAGGCGCGCCGCATCCCCGTCGTGGCCGCCGCGTCCGCCCAGCCGCGCCTGCGCCGTGAAGTGCTCGATATCGTGGCTGTTGAAGGCTTCGCCGCCCACCGTATTTTCGCTCAGGCGCTCCAGGCCGTCGCCCGCCAGGTCGACGGCGCCGCGGCTGTCGATGCGCTGCGCCCGCGCCAGCAATTCTCCCACCAGGCCGCCGCGCGAATGCGTCAGCAGGTGCAGCACGGCGCCGTGCGGCAACTGGCGCACGAGGGCCAGCGCGTTGTCGATGGGGCTTTCGCTGAGGCTGCGGTGCTCATAGCCATAGATGCGGTTGCCGTACTGCGCCGCCAGCTGCGGCGCCAGGCCGTTGCGCCACAGGCCGCCAAAGCTGCGCTGGGTCGATGACGCCGTGCCGTGCAATAGCAGCAGCACCGGTTCCGGCCCGGCGGGCAGGCTGGCGACGGCCGTCATGCTGCCCGCCTCGATGCCGCAGCGGTACAGGCCCAGCCGCTGTTCCAGCTGGCGGTCCTGAAAGGTGCCCGCCGCCGCCAGCGCCGTCATGGCGGCAGCGCCGCAGCGGTACACGCGCACGGCCCGCAGCATCCAGGCGCCCAGGCCGTCGCGGCTGGCGCCGGGCGGCTGGCACGCCGCCTGCGGGCGCAAGGCCAGTCCCACTTCGATGCTGGCGGGCGCGCCGTCGCGTGCCGCCGTGGCCGGCCCCAGGTAGCGTGGCAGGTCCAGGCTGCTTGCCAGCAAGGAACTGCCGTCGCACAGCAGCAGCTGCACCACGTCGGCCGGGCCGATATCGAGGGCGATGCGGCAGCTGCCGATGCCGCGCGCGCTCGACAGCACATGGGTCTCGGCATGCCAGCCGGGCGCGGCGGGGCAGTCGCCGGCGCCGGCGAGGGGATCGCGCGTGAGCGTCAGGCGCAGCACGGGCGGCGCAAGAGGGTCGCTGGACATGCGGTTGAGAAAACTGGTTAAAAGCTGACCTTGATGCCTGCGGCGACTATGCGTGTTGTGTCAGATCAAGTTTGAGTGGAAATGCTGGCGATCGGGAGGGCGGGGCAGGGAGGGGGTGCTGCTGGAGCGGGAAGGCAGAGAAACGGTCAGCATGGTTTGGGCTGGGTCTCTTCGCTATCGTGCCCGGATGCGGTGCGGTGAGCGAACTACGCGAATTTCATGGCAAAAGTTCATGGCGCCGGGGACCTGGGTGCCTGGCATGGCATGACAACAGCGGGTGGTTCAATGGACTGGCGTGGCGGACAGTTCCTTCAGTTCGCGGATGGTGATGTCCGATTTTTCATGCATGCGCAATAAAATCGTTGCACCGACCGACAGTTTGCCGTGACGAATCTTGCTGATGATGGGGGGCTGGACCTCGAGAACTCGGCACAGTTCCGCATCATTTTTCAGGTTCATCTTCTCGATCAGGGTATCGAGCAGCTTGTTGGGCACAAAACTCGATGGTTCGAGCGCGCGCGCCCGGTTCATCGCTTCAATCATTTCCAGCTTCTTTTGCCGAACGTTCATTTACTCCTCCTTCAGGTTATGCAAGGGACGAGACCACTTTACGCAGTCCCGGCTATAGTTCGTCATCGCAGTACGGCTGTCCGGGTGACGTAGTACACCATTTGCGTTACAACATTGATAACCATGCAAGTGTTTTCAATAATACTACGATAACAAAACTTGTGACAGATGGTCAGTTAAATTAACTGATTGTTTGATCAATTTGGTTGACGATTGTTGTATTTTGTAAGCCGCTTTTCGTCAGGATCATGGTTCTGTCCGCCATTTCGGCGGCGGCCAGCGAATGCGTGACCATGATCGCGCAACTGCCGTTGGCCTTGATTTCGGCGCGCAGCAATTGCAGGATGCTGTGCGCCGTGTCCGGATCGAGGTTGCCGGTCGGCTCATCGGCCAGCACCAGAGCCGGCTTGTGCACGAGTGCGCGGGCAATGGCCACGCGCTGCATTTCGCCGCCCGACAATTGCTGCGGAAAGTCGCCGCCGCGTCCGCCCAGGCCGACCGCATCGAGCATGCTGGCGGCACGCTCCTGGGGCAGTCCGTTGAGCAGCAGCGGCAGGGCCACGTTTTGCAGCAGGGTCAGGTGCGGCAAGACGTGGAAGGCCTGGAAGATAAAGCCCATGCGGGCGCGACGCAGCCGGGTGGCGGCGGCGTCATCGAGGCTGGACATGGCAATGCCGTCCACCAGGATAGGGTGCGCTTCGGCACCCGCATCGGGCGTATCGAGGCCGGCGATCAGGTTCAGCAAGGTCGACTTGCCCACGCCCGAGTCGCCCATGATGGCGATGAATTCCCCCGCCTTGAAGCGGCAGGAAAGATTGGCCAGCACGGGACGGGCATTGGCATAGGACTTCGACAGATGGCGCAATTCGAGCATGGTGATCTTGATTAATAACGGCTATCGTAAAGGGAGGCACGCGGGGGAGAGGGGGGCCTGGGAACTGCAAGGGCGCGCGGATTGTTTGGCCGGCAATGTGTAGTATACGACAGCCTTATGCTTTTTGCTTGGCAATACCAATTTTATGTGCGCGCCGCGCGTTTGACCGCGTTTGACCTTAAGTTACCTGCCGCACGGCTGGCTTGCGCGGATTCCGCTATGATGAGAAAAAGTCATCGGCAAAGGCGCCCGCAAGCGCTGCGGCAGGGGCGGCGCGTCCGGTGGCCGACCGTGCAAGCCCTTCGTGAACCCAACATTGACGACGCCAGCCCATGACCACGCCACCCGCGCAGCACCTGTCCGATTTGTATCCCGCTAGCAACGCCCGCGCGGCCAGCGCCACTCCTGCCACGATAGCCGAGATCAGCAGCGGCCTGCTGGCGCGCGCGGCCTGGACCTCGCCCAAGTACCTGTACGACGCGCTGGGCTCGAAACTCTTCGAAGCCATCTGCGCCTTGCCCGAGTACTATCCCACGCGCACGGAGGCGGCCATCTTCGCCCGCCACGGCGCCGAGATCGCGCACGCCGTGGGGCCGGGCAGCACCCTGATCGACCTGGGCGCGGGCAATTGCGCCAAGGCCGCCAGCCTGTTCCCCCTGCTGCACCCGGCGCAGTACGTGGCCGTGGATATTTCCTACGATTTTCTCAGCGAGTCGCTGAGCCGGCTGCAGCAGCGCTTTCCGCACATCGAGATGACGGGCCTGGGCCTGGATTTCTCCAGCCGCCTGGACTTGCCCGACAGCGTGCGCGAGGCGCGGCGATTGTTTTTCTATCCCGGTTCGTCGATCGGCAATTTTGCGCCTGAGCAAGCGACTGCCTTTTTGCGCCGCCTGCGCGCGAATGCGGACGGCGATGGCGGCCTGCTGATCGGCGTCGACCTGATCAAGGATGACGCCGTCCTCGACGCGGCCTACGACGATGCGCTGGGCGTCACGGCCGCTTTTAATCTGAACATGCTGCGCCACGTGAACGGCTTGATCGGCGCCGACTTCGACGTGCGCGCCTGGCGGCACCACGGTTTTTTCAATGCCGATGAGCACCGCGTGGAAATGCACCTGGAGGCGCGCAGCGAACAGTTTGTCCATTGGCAAGGTGGCCAGCGGCGTTTCGCGAAAGGCGAACGCATCCATACCGAAGACAGCTATAAATACACGCGCCCGGCCTTCGTCGGCTTGCTGGAACAGGCAGGGTTTTCCACCGTGCAAGTCTGGACGGACCCGCAGCAGTGGTTTGCCGTCATTTATGCGCGCATCATCAGGGACTAAGAAAAAGATGCTGATCGATCATTACCATACAGTGCGCCAGCACTCGCTGCGGCTGGCCGAACCGCTGTCCGACGAGGATTGCGGCGCCCAGTCGATGCCGGACGCCAGTCCCGTCAAATGGCACCTCGCGCATACCACCTGGTTTTTCGAAACGTTTATCCTGGAAAGCATGGAAGCGGGGTTCGCGCCATTCCACCCCGCTTTCCGCGTGCTGTTCAACTCGTATTACAACGGCGTGGGCGAAAAGCACCCGCGCGCCCAGCGTGGCTTGCTGACGCGCCCCGGCATGGACGTCGTGCGTGCCTACCGGGCCAACGTCGATGCGCGCATTGCCCGGCTGCTGGCGGGCGAACTGGCGCGCGACGCGCGCGAACGGCTGACCATGCTGCTGGCGCTGGGCCTGGAACACGAGCAGCAGCACCAGGAATTGCTGTTGACGGATGTCAAGCACCTGCTGGCGCAGAGCGCGCTGTTTCCCGCTTACCTGGACAATGCGCTGGACGGCACGTTTGCGCCAGCGCAAGAACACGCGCAGCCCACGGCCTGGCTCGCCTTCGACGGCGGCCTGGCGCAGATCGGCCACGCGGGCGACGGTTTTTGCTTCGACAATGAATTGCCGCGCCACCCGCAATACGTGGCGCCGTTCGAACTGGCCAGCGCGCTCGTGACGAATGGCGAATTTCTCGCCTTCATCGAGGCGGGCGGCTACCGCACGGCGCATTGGTGGCTGGCCGAAGGCTGGGACTGGATCCGCACGCAACAGCTGGCATGCCCGCTGTACTGGCAGCGCGATGACGCGGGCCACTGGCAGGAATTCACTTTATCCGGCTTGCGCCCGCTGGACCCGCAGGCGCCGGCCACGCATCTGTCGCTGTTCGAGGCCGATGCGTATGCGCACTGGGCCGGCGCGCGCTTGCCGACGGAAGCGGAGTGGGAAGTGGCGGCGCAGGGCGTCGACATGCAAGTGGGCCGGCTGCATCCGGCGGCCGGCGTGCCGGGAACAGGGTTGCGGCAGATGTTCGGCCACTGCTGGCAATGGACCAGCAGCAGCTACGCGCCGTATCCCGGCTACCGCACGGCACCCGGGGCGCTGGGCGAATACAACGGCAAGTTCATGCTGAACCAGTACGTGCTGCGCGGCTCTTCGTGCGCCACGCCGGCCGGCCATGCGCGCGCCAGCTACCGCAATTTCTTTCCAGCAAGCGCACGCTGGCAGTTTGCGGGCATCCGCCTGGCGCGCCAGGTGGAATAAAGGTGGAATAAAGGTGGAGTAACTTAGTGCAGGCGCGGCACGGCGGGCGCGTCAGGGCGGGGCGGCGCCTTGGCGACGGCGTTCTGTTCCAGCTTGAACTGGCTGACGAGGGTTTCCAGTTCGCCCGCCTGTTCATGCATGGCGGCTGCGGCTGCGGCTGCTTCCTCGACCAGGGCTGCATTCTGCTGCGTCGTCTGGTCCATCTGCATGATGGCGGTATTGATCTGCTCGATGCCTTCGCTTTGCTCGTGGTTGGCGACGCTGATTTCACCGACGATGGCGCTGACCCGGCCCACGCTGGCCACTACTTCATCCATCGTGGCGCCCGCCTGGCTGACCAGTTGCGCGCCCTGGCCCACGCGGTTGACGGAGTCGGCAATGAGTTCCTTGATTTCCTTGGCGGCCGCTGCCGAACGTTGCGCCAGGCTGCGCACTTCGGTGGCCACGACGGCAAAGCCGCGCCCCTGCTCGCCGGCCCTGGCCGCTTCCACGGCCGCATTGAGCGCCAGGATATTCGTCTGGAAGGCGATGCCGTCGATGACGGCGATGATGTCGACGATCTTGCGCGACGAGGCATTGATGGCGTCCATGGTACCGATCACTTCCGCCATGGCCGTGCCGCCGCGCTGCGCGATGGCGGACGCCGAGCGGGCCAGGCTGTCGGCCTGGCGCGCATTGTCGCTGTTGCTGCGCACGGTGCCCGTCAGTTCGATCATCGACGAGGCCGTCTCTTCCAGCGCGCTCGCTTGCGCTTCCGTGCGGGCCGACAGGTCGGCATTGCCGCTGGCAATCTGGCTCGACGCCACGGCGATCGTGCCTGTGCCGCCGCGCACCTGGCCCACGAGGGTGGCCAGGTTGTGGTTCATGTCGTGCAGCGCGCGCAGCAGCTGGGCCATTTCATCGTTGCCCTCGGCCACGATCTTGCTGCTCAAGTCGCCTGCCGCCACGGCTTGCGCCACGCCAAGCGCATAGGCGACGGGCGTGGTGATCGAGCGCGTGACCCGCCATGCAAAGAGTATGCCCAGCAGCAAGGCGGCCGTGCCCAGGCTGGCCATCAGCACATTCGCTGCTGAAATATTCTGCTGGATTTGCTGGCCGCCATGCACGACCACGCCGCGCTGGATTTCATTCAGGTGGTTCACCGTCTTTTGCAACTGATTCAGGGCGGGCAGGGTGTCGTCGCGCACGTGCTTGGCCGCTTCCGCGCGCTGTCCCGCCACCAGCAGCTTGTCTGCCTGGCTGAACGAGACGACATAGGCCTTGCGCTGCTGTTTCAGCGTAGCCAGCAGTTCCTTGCCTTCAGGCAGCACGATCAGGCGGTCGAGGATGGCCAGCGCATCGGTGATGGTGGCCTTGTTGGCATCGATTTCGCCGTGGATGGCGCTGGCGCGGGCCGGATCTTCATGGATGAACAGTTCCAGCACCAGCGCCGCGTTCGAGCGCGTGGTGCTGCGGATGGTGGCGATGGCGTCCGCCTTGGCCCAGTCTTTTTCGATGATGGCTTCGCTGAGCGCGCCGATCTTGTCCAGCCGGAACAGGCCCGTGCCCACCAGCACCGCCATCAGCAGCAGTACCACGCCAAAACCCGCGCCCAGGCGCGCGCCTATCTTCATGTCCGTCAATTTCATACTCATTCCCTCGGTAGCTAGAATCCTGTCCCCGGTGGTCTTATTATGAGTCGATTATACGGCGAGTGATACTTCTTTTGCAGCAACAATTGCCCTGCGGAAATGAAAAAGCGGCACGTGGATCAAGCCATGCCGCTTTTTTTTCCTGTGCGAGAGGGAGCGTCGTTCTTAGGCGGCGCTGGCCGCCACGTCGGCCGCTGTTGTTTTTTCGGCGTCCGTCTGCTTGATGCGGCGGTTCACGGCCGACAGCACTGCCTTGAACGAGGCGGTGACGATATTGCTGTCGATGGCGGCGCCGAACAGGGTCGGGCCGTTGTCGAGGCGCAATTCCACATAGCACGCCGCTTGCGCGTTGGCACCGGAGCCGATCGCGTGCTCATGGTAGTCCATCAGCTTGATGTCGAGACCGAGCGCATTGACGAAGGCGTCGATGGGGCCGTTGCCGCCGCCTTGCAGGGCCAATGGCGTCTGGCGGTGCGACAGGCTGATGTCGATCTGCACGGACTCGTCGCTGCTGGTGTCTTCCACCATGCGGTGCGCAGCGTAGGCGTAGGGCGCCGTCTGCTCCAGGTACTCGCGCTGGAAGATTTCATGGATATCCTGCGCGGCGATTTCGCGGCCCGTGGCATCGGCCACGGCTTGCACGGCGCGCGAGAATTCGATCTGCAGGCGGCGCGGCAAGACCAGGCCGTATTCCTGTTCCAGCAGGTACGCCATGCCGCCCTTGCCGGACTGGCTGTTGACGCGGATCACGGCGTCGTAGCTGCGGCCCAGGTCGGCCGGGTCGATCGGCAAGTACGGCACTTCCCAGATGCTGTCCGGTTGTTGCTTGGCAAAACCTTTCTTGATGGCATCCTGGTGCGAGCCGGAGAATGCCGTGAACACCAGGTCGCCCGCATACGGGTGGCGCGGGTGGACGGGCAGCTGGTTGCATTCTTCCACGCACTTGCGCACCGTATCGATGTCGGAGAAATCCAGGCCCGGGTGCACGCCCTGCGTGTACAAGTTCATCGCCAAAGTGACGAGGTCGACGTTGCCCGTGCGCTCGCCATTGCCGAACAAGCAGCCTTCCACGCGGTCGGCACCCGCCATCACGGCCAGCTCGGCCGAGGCGACGGCCGTGCCGCGGTCGTTATGCGGGTGCACGCTGATGATGATGGAATCGCGGCGCGCCAGCTTGCGCGACATCCATTCGATCTGGTCCGCATACACGTTCGGCGTGCTGCATTCCACGGTCGATGGCAGGTTGATGATCATCTTGTTGGCCGGCGTCGGCTTCCAGATGGCGCTGACGGCGTCGCAGATATGCTTGGAGAAATCGAGTTCCGTGGTGGAAAACGATTCCGGCGTGTATTCAAAACCCCATTCCGTTTCCGGATGCTGGGCCACCAGCTGTTTTACCAAAGTGGTGCCGGTGGTGGCGATCTGCGTGATTTCTTCGCGCGACATGCCGAACACGACCTTGCGGAACACGGGCGCCACGGAGTTGTACAGGTGGACGATGGCGCGCTTGGCGCCGACGACGGATTCCACCGTGCGGCGGATCAATTCTTCGCGCGACTGGGTCAGCACGATGATGGTGACGTCGTCCGGGATGCGGCCTTCATCGACGAGCTTGCGCACGAAATCGAAATCCGTCTGCGATGCCGATGGGAAACCCACTTCGATTTCCTTCAGGCCGATGGCGATCAGCATCTCGAAGAACCGCAGCTTCTTTTCCGCGCTCATCGGCTCAATCAGGGACTGATTGCCGTCGCGCAAGTCTGTGCTCATCCAGATGGGCGGCTTGCTGATGATCTGGTTCGGCCATTGACGGTCGGTCAATTTGACGGGAGGAAAGGCGCGGTATTTGGAAGCTGGGTTTTGCAACATCATGATCGGGTACTCCTGAAGATAGGGGGAAATCAATGGTTGTGGCGCAAGCTTGCCGGGCGGCCACGCAACACTAGGCCAGGCAAGCGATCGGTAGCGGTAGCAGTGCGGCCGCGATGCCGGCAGGAGCGGTCGCAGCGGGGATTACGTGTACGTATGGGGATGGTGCAAACATCATCAAACCTTCCAGGGTTTTTGAAACACGCCGGCGTGTGGCCAGGCGAAGCAATGCGGCAAACTTATGCGCGTGCTAGTAGTAGTCGCGATAGCGACAGCAGGGAAGGGGAGGAATGTTTGAAGGAGGACATGCACTCAATGTAAGGGATGTCGGGCGGCGCTGTCAAGCATATTTCAGCCGGGAACGCTGCTGCTGCCATGCCGCGGGACGACTTATTGTTCCTGCGCAACTTACTTTTCTATCATTGTTGAATAATACAGTTTCCGTATGGCGACGTGTGTCGCCCGTCCTGCTCGAACGCCTGATCGAGGCATATGCCTTGTGCAATGCCCGCATGGCCAAGAAGATCGACGATGCGCGCCGTGTTTTCACCGAGTCCATGCTGGAAGTGAATTTTCCGCACTACATGAGGCCGTTTCCCGCGTGTTCGATAGCCCATGTGGATGCCAGTGCTGCATCGGGCCAGACGCGTGACGGCATCGACACGCTACCGCGCGGAACCTTGATGCGCAAGCGTATCAATGCCTCGCCCGACAAGTACTGGAAAATCCCGCTGGAAGCGCCCGACCTGCCAGAGACCTTCTTCCCGCAGGCAAAGTTATTTGGCGCTATCTGCCCCAGTTTCGACATGGGACTGCATCCGCATGGCTGGAATCGCAACAAGGATGCCGCCCATCCGGCGGGCGACCCGTTCCATGGCGAGCGCGAGCTGTCGATACCGCGCGGCGGCCTGCATGGCGAAAAACAGCGCACCGATGCCGCGCGCGGCAACGAGGAGAGCGAAGCGGCGCTGCAATACGAATACCACGCCTCCCTGCGCATGATGGCCAAGCGCGAAGGCAAGGTCGGGAAAGACAAACACGTCACGGAAGAAGACCGTCCCGAGACGGCGAGTGCGCAATACACGGCATGGCGCCATCGGAAAATCCAGGCGGGCCTGGCTGGCAATGTGGGCACCTATGCCACCGATCACTCCACCATCCTGACCAACAGCGAGCACTCCAGAAAGGCGCTGGCGTATGACGTGGCCGTGGGCTGTTGCCATCTTCTGGAAAAGGATTTGCGGGAGTTGAGGACCATGGCGGATTGGCGGTTTCTTGATGATCTTGGAGGCCCTGAGCATATAAATATGTCTATTGAATATTTTTACGAAGGCAAAGTGAATGGAGCCGCGCCTTCGAAGTGGGTAAGAAAATCAGTAGACGGCGTAATGCCAAAAAAAATAAGTGATTTACGTGAAAATAATGTACCTTAATTTTTATTTTTAAATATATGCATGGGAGGGGAGAGTGGCTAAGAATTTTATATTTACTTCTGTCGCGGCGATCATGGCGACGGTAGGGCTATCGTCATGCGTACTCAAATCGGAACCAATTATCGATAAAAGCAAAAATGGTACTGCTGATGTTGGCGTGCCTTTTACTGCCCAAGTAGTTGGGGTGCAATGGTTGAATCCGCTTCATAGACAAGATTATCCTACTGAATGGCAGTTATTGTGGACTATGGGAAAAGTTCGTCCAAATAAAAAAGACGACATGGTAGAGTTGTACCCAGCTATTTTTTCGAATGTCAGATCCGTTGCAGGGATAGCATCTTCGAACGATGGGAAAATTAATTTTAGTGATTTCCATATTAAATACGCTAGGCAAATAATAACAAAATTCCATGGTATGTATTTTTCAAATCCAACCTATTTTTATAACGCCCACGACGTAAAAAACAAAAAAGGCTGGAATGAACTGGCGGGTATCCATGTTGAGTACGCTTTGCCTGCAGAACGGTTTGATCCCCTTCTCGCCGGGGAAGACTTGCGCAAGCAAATTACAAGTACTTTTTCCATCGGCAACCCGAACTTCCCCAATTCCTGGACCAAGTCCACCCCGCCCGACGTGCGCGTGACGGCCGGCGGCGCGAATGCCGGTTTTATCTCTCTGGCCGCCGCCCTCGATTATCTGCAGGCGCATCCGAAGGAAACGGTGTGGGTGATGAGCTGGGATGCGCCCAGTTTTCCGAAAGATGAGCAGATCAATGAAAACATGGTCTTGCTGGTATTGGCAGGTCCGAACTACAAGACGGAGCGCGATGCGCTGGCGTGGATAGGCTATCCGGCCACGCAGCAGGTCGGTGCCTTTACGGCGCAGAAGGGGCTGCCCCCACCCACGGTGCAGGCGTGGCAGGCGACCCTGGCGCAGGCGGCCGCGAATGGACGCAAGACCGATGCCGAGATCGGCTATGTGATCCACGATGCGCACAACACGCATCCGGCCTCGTCGGACCGCATCGGCCACCTGGCGCAAACCTTGACGACCGAGTTGCCGGCCTTCGATTTCCTCCAGCAGACCTTCAATACGCCGGCCTTGCTGGGCGAAATGGGCGCCGCCACGGCCTTGACGAATGTGGCGCTGGGCATCGCGCAGGCGAATCACTTTGGCCAGAACGTGCTGGTGGCGGGTACCAGCGACGCCGGCCAGACGACCGGCGTGCTGATCTTGCCCCCGGCCAAGGTGCGGCCCATCGATCCCGTGAAACCGTGGTTCCGCGCGCGCGGCGGCGGCAATGCCTATCTGATGTGGTGGGGCATCCGCCATGCCTGGGCCACCCTGGATGCGGGGCAATTCAATGAGCAGGGTTATTCGAAGTAATAGACGGCGAAAGCTCAGGCATGGCGCACCTGCGCCGCCTGGGCCGGCATGTCCTGCGCCATGCGCGCCAGGATGCGCTGCAAAGTGGCCGCATCGTGGGGCAGGCGTGCGGCGAAGGCTGGCCAGCCGCGCAGCTCCAGCTGTTGCGGCATGTCCACCAGGCCCGTGATGGCATCCCAGAAGGCATCCCAGTTTATGCCGTAGAAGGAAGGGAAATCCAGCGCGGCCGCCAGCGCCGCGTGCAGCTGGCGCGCGGTGTTGATCTCGCTCAAGTCGATCGTCACCAGGGCCGGTCGATTCACAATATGCCTTTGAGCAGGTTCTGCAGGTTTTGCCGCATGCCGCCCACCACAGACTCGTGCTGCTCCAGGATGGCGGGCGCATCCTTGAATGGTGCCGGGTCGAGGTACAGGCGCGGCAAGTCGGCCACGGCCACGCCGCGCGGGCCGCCGCGCAGGATCTCGTCCACGTGCTTGTTGATCGAGTCGATGGCCGCCTGGATGCGCGGCGTGGAAGATGCCGCCAGGCAGGCGGCCAGCGCCGCGTCGAGTTCGGCGCGCGCGGGCGCCTGCGGCAGCACGGGGGCGGCGATCTGTTCCAGCGGCGACATGTTGACGGCCGGCTTGCGGTAGGCCAGCAGGGTATCGAGCGCCATCAGCCGGTGTGCGCCGCCCCGTTGCAGCCAATCAACGATTTGCGGCCAGGGCGTGTCCAGCAGGGCCGCCGCCACGCCCCATTGTCCCGCCACGGGCGAGCCGACATTGGCGTCGATCCAAGTCAGGGCGGCCGGATTGCCCGTGTAGGCCAGCAGGATGGCATTCGACGAGCGCAGTGCTGGTGCCTGCGTGGCGAGGATGGCGCTCAGCCAGGCGAGGGCCCCATCGGGCGGCTGCCTCGATAACTGTTGCGTAAATGGGGCGCTCAGGGCGCGGCTGTCGGAAAATTGATATTCGTCGGACATGTTGAGCGATTCGGCGAGTGAGAAGAGGTGGGGCGCTTCGGTATGCGAACAAGCTATCCCAGGGGCAGGGGGGGGGGCAATAGACCGGACGCTGCTATTGCTCCGATTTTTTGCAGCGTGCGGAAAATTGCAAGGCGGTGCTGTTTTCAAACGGGGAATTGAATTCGCCCTTTACCTGAGTCAAGTTGCCGGTAAAGCGCATGGTCAACGGGCCGCTGCTTGGTCCCGCGTCATACGTGCAAGACAAGCTGTCGCCGCTTTGCCGGCAGCCGTAGAAGTTACTCGCTTTGCCGCGCCCGTCAATGATGTGGGTGCCTTGCGCGCCGTGCCGGTCGGGGACGTCGAAGCTGAGCTCAATCGTGTGCTCCTCCTGATCAGGGGGAATCTGTATGTTACCCGTGCAGGTAAAGCCCGCCATCCTTTCCGCGATGCTATCTGGGCGCTGCGCCGCAGCGGGGGTGGCGTTGGCGCAGGCTGCACCGAGCAGGGTGGCAACGAGCAAGCATGGGGGCGCGATGAAGCGGAACAGGTCTGTTTTCATAAGCCGGCAGGTGGGGAGGTGGGAAACCAGCCGCCAGTCTAGCAGCCGGCGTGGCGCGCACGATTCGGAATCTTGTCATTTATAAACATTTAAGACCGCCTTCAGTGCGGCCGGCCCCGCTTGCGCTACAATCGGCTCTCCTTTGTTGCCACTGCCGCGCGCGGTTCTCTTCTGCCACTATGTTCCCTAAACGCCTGACTCTGCTTGCCCTGGCCGCCTTTGCGCTGGCCGGCTGCGATACCACCGCCCCGAAACCGATACAAGTATTGACGCCACCAGAACCCGTCGTCGCTCCCCGCAAGATCAAGATCGGCCTGGCCCTGGGCGGCGGTGCCGCGCGCGGCTTCGCGCATATCGGCGTGATCAAGGCGCTCGAATCGCAGGGCATCCACGCCGACATCGTTACGGGCACCAGCGCCGGCAGCGTGGTGGGCGCCATGTATGCGGCGGGCAATTCCGGCTTCGCCCTGCAAAAGATGGCCTTCGATATGGACGAAGCGGCCATTTCGGACTGGGCCTTGCCCCTGTTCGGCAAGTCGTCCGGCGTACTGAAAGGCGAGGCGCTGCAAAGCTATGTCAACAAGGCGGTCGGCGGCGTGCCGCTGGAAAAGCTGAAGATTCCGTTTGGCGTGGTGGCGACCGATTTGAAGAATGGCCAGCCGATCCTGTTCCAGCGTGGCAACACCGGCATGGCCGTGCGCGCCTCGTCGGCCGTGCCCGGCGTGTTCCAGCCCGTGACCATTGCCGGCCACACCTATGTCGATGGCGGCCTCGTCGCTCCCGTGCCCGTGCGTTTTGCGCGCGACATGGGCGCCGACTTCATCATCGCCGTGAATATCTCGTCGCAAACGGATACCCAGAAGGCCATCAGCTCGATGGAAGTCATCATGCAAACCTTCGCCATCATGGGGCAGCGCATCAACCAGTTCGAACTGAAGGATGCGGACGTGGTGATCCAGCCCAGCCTGGGCACCATGAAGGGCAACGATTTCAACAGCCGCAACCAGGCCATCCTGGCGGGCGAGCAGGCGACGTTTGCCGTCATGGCGCAGCTCAAGCAAAAGCTGAAAGCCAAACGCGAGCAGTAGGCGCTGGCGCCGCTGCGCATTTCGTATACAATTTTGATTCAACATAACAAGGATGCACCATGCAATCGAAACCGATTTTGACCCTGGACGACGTAAAGAAAATCGCTGCCGCCGCCGAAGCGGAAGCGGTCAAGAATAACTGGGCGGTCACGATCGCCATCGTCGACGACGGCGGCCACCTGCTGTGGCTGCAGCGCATGGACGGCGTGGCGCCGATCTCGTCGCACATTGCCCCATCGAAAGCCAAGACGGCCGCGCTGGGCCGCCGCGAATCGCGCATCTATGAAGAGATGATCAACGGCGGCCGCGTGTCGTTCCTGAGCGCGCCGGAAATCGACGGCTTGCTCGAAGGCGGCGTGCCCATCGTGTTCGACGGCCACTACGTGGGCGCCGTCGGCGTCTCGGGCGTCAAGTCGGCGGAAGATGCGCAAATTGCCAAAGCGGGCATTGCGGCCCTGACGGCCTAAGTACTATCCGTAGTTGCAGAACTAGCCGCTCCGCGCAAGCCGGGCGGCTTTTTTCATGGGCCGCCGGATTTATGTTGCTGCGCAAAAAAATGCCGGGCTTTCTGAATTTTCTTCCTTGTGGAAAAGCTTCCTTTTGGTTATAATTCAAAGGTTTAGCCAATCACACATATACCGTAGCGACTACCCATCCCCTCATTCAAAATGACCGTTGAAACACCCTGAGTGCATCTGGCTCGGGTAACTAGGCGGTCGGTCTGACGTGGCGCAGCTACGGTAACTTTATCAGGAGTTGCCCTTGCCGCCATTTTTTTCTGGCCCTGCCGTTCCAGCCATATTAGCGCTTGCTGATGGAACGATCTTTAAAGGTTTTTCGATCGGTGCCGCCGGTCATACCACGGGCGAGGTTGTTTTCAACACCTCGATGACCGGGTATCAGGAAATCCTTACCGACCCAAGCTATTGCCGCCAGATGGTCACCCTGACCTATCCGCATATCGGCAATACGGGCGTCAATCCGGAAGACGTCGAATCTTCCAAGGTTCACGCCGCCGGCCTCATCATCCGCGATCTGCCATTGCTGGCATCCAGTTTCCGTTCCACGCTCTCCCTGTCCGATTACCTGAAAGCTGAAAATATCGTCGCCATCGCCGGCATCGATACACGCAAGCTCACGCGCATCCTGCGTGAAAAAGGTGCGCAGGGCGGCGCCATCCTCGTCGGCACGCAAGGCAACGAGCCATCCGCCGCGCAAGCGCTGGAACTGGCCCGCTCCTTCCCCGGCCTGTCCGGCATGGACCTGGCCAAGGTGGTATCAAGCAAGGCGCCTTACGAGTACCGCGAAACGGAATGGACCTTGGGCGAAGGCTATGGCCAGCTGCTTGACGCCGACGCGAAATACCACGTGGTTGCCTTCGACTATGGCGTCAAGCGCAATATCCTGCGCATGCTGACGGCGCGCGGCTGCAAAGTCACCGTGCTGCCCGCGCAAGCGACGGCGGCCGACGCCCTGGCGCTGAATCCGGACGGCATCTTCCTGTCGAACGGCCCCGGCGACCCGGAGCCGTGCGACTACGCCATCGCGGCGACCAAGGAGCTGATCGAGAAGGGCATCCCGACCTTCGGCATCTGCCTCGGCCACCAGATCATGGCGCTCGCTTCCGGCGCGAAAACCTTGAAGATGAAGTTCGGCCACCACGGCGCCAACCACCCGGTGCAAGACCTGGAAACGAAACAGGTCTTGATTACCTCGCAAAACCACGGTTTCGCAGTCGACGCGGCAACGTTGCCCGCGAATTGCCGCGTGACCCATGAATCGCTGTTCGACGGCTCCCTGCAGGGCTTTGCCCGCACGGACAAGCCGGCCTTCTGCTTCCAGGGCCACCCTGAAGCGTCGCCGGGCCCGATGGATGTTGCTTACCTGTTTGACCGCTTCATCAACTTGATGGCTGCGGAGGAGAAAAAGAAAAATGCCTAAACGTTTAGATATCAAAAGTATTCTGATTATTGGCGCTGGCCCGATCGTGATCGGCCAGGCCTGCGAATTCGATTATTCCGGCGCGCAAGCGTGCAAGGCCCTGCGCGAAGAGGGCTACAAAGTCATCCTGGTCAACAGCAATCCTGCGACCATCATGACAGATCCGGAAATGGCCGACGTGACCTATATCGAACCGATCACCTGGTCGGTCGTTGAGCGCATCATCGCCAAGGAGCGTCCTGACGCCATCCTGCCGACGATGGGCGGCCAGACGGCGCTGAACTGCGCGCTGGACCTGTTCAACAATGGCGTGCTGGCAAAATACAACGTCGAGCTGATCGGCGCGTCGCCGGAAGCCATCGACAAGGCGGAAGACCGTTCCAAGTTCAAGGACGCGATGACCAAGATCGGCCTCGGTTCGGCACGCTCCGGCGTGGCGCACTCGATGGAAGAATCGTGGGCCGTGCAGCGCACCCTGGGCTTCCCGACCATCATCCGTCCATCGTTCACCATGGGCGGTTCCGGCGGCGGCATCGCCTACAACGAAGAAGAATTCGAAACCATCTGCAAGCGCGGCCTGGAAGCATCGCCGACGAAAGAGCTGCTGATCGAAGAATCGTTGCTGGGCTGGAAAGAGTACGAGATGGAAGTGGTGCGCGACAAGGCGGACAACTGCATCATCATTTGCTCGATCGAAAACCTCGATCCGATGGGCGTGCACACGGGCGACTCCATCACGGTTGCGCCAGCGCAAACCCTGACGGACAAGGAATACCAGATCATGCGCAATGCCAGTCTGGCAGTGCTGCGCGAGATCGGCGTCGACACCGGTGGTTCGAACGTGCAATTCTCGATCAACCCTGTCGATGGCCGCATGATCGTCATCGAGATGAACCCGCGCGTATCGCGTTCGTCGGCGCTGGCATCGAAAGCGACGGGCTTCCCGATCGCCAAGATCGCCGCCAAGCTGGCCGTCGGTTTCACGCTGGACGAGCTGCGCAATGAAATCACGGGCGGCGCCACGCCGGCATCGTTCGAGCCATCGATCGATTACGTCGTCACGAAGATTCCCCGTTTCACGTTCGAGAAATTCCCGACCGCCGACCACCACCTGACGACGCAGATGAAATCCGTCGGCGAAGTGATGGCCATCGGCCGTACCTTCCAGGAATCGTTCCAGAAAGCCTTGCGCGGCCTGGAAGTGGGCGTGGACGGCATGAACGAGAAGACCAAGGACCGCGAAAAGATCGAAGAAGAACTGGGCGAGCCTGGTCCTGAGCGCATCTGGTACGTGGGCGACGCGTTTGCTCAGGGTTTCACTCTGGAAGAAGTGCACCAGCTGACCAAGATCGACCCATGGTTCCTGATCCAGATCAAGGAAATCGTCGACCTGGAACTGTGGCTCGATACGCAGAAGCTGGAAAACCTGGACAAGAACACCCTGTACAAGTTGAAACAGAAGGGCTTCTCGGACCGCCGCCTGGGCTTCCTGCTGCAAACGACCGACACGGCCGTGCGCCAGCAGCGCCATGCGCTGAATATCCGTCCCGTCTACAAGCGCGTCGACACCTGCGCGGCGGAATTCTCGACCGACACGGCGTACATGTATTCCACGTACGACGAAGAGTGCGAATCGAATCCGACCGACAAGAAAAAGATCATGGTGCTGGGCGGTGGCCCGAACCGTATCGGCCAGGGTATCGAATTTGACTATTGCTGCGTCCACGCGGCCCTCGCCATGCGCGAAGACGGCTACGAGACCATCATGGTCAATTGCAATCCAGAAACGGTTTCGACCGACTACGATACCTCGGACCGCCTGTACTTCGAGTCGCTGACGCTGGAAGACGTGCTGGAAATCGTCGCCATCGAAAAACCGGTGGGCGTGATCGTGCAGTACGGCGGCCAGACCCCATTAAAACTGGCGCTGGACCTGGAAGCGAATGGCGTACCGATCATCGGCACTTCGCCCGACATGATCGATGCGGCCGAAGACCGCGAGCGTTTCCAGCAGATGCTGCACAAGCTGGAACTGCGCCAGCCGCCTAACCGCACCGCGCGCACGGAAGCCGACGCTCTGGCGCTGGCGCAGGAAATCGGTTATCCGCTGGTCGTGCGTCCATCGTACGTGCTGGGCGGCCGCGCCATGGAAATCGTCCACGAGCAGCGCGACCTCGAGCGCTACATGCGCGAAGCCGTCAAGGTTTCGCACGATTCGCCCGTGCTGCTGGACCGCTTCCTGAACGACGCCATCGAGTGCGACGTCGATTGCATCTCGGACGGCGAAACGACCTTCATCGGCGGCGTGATGGAACACATCGAACAGGCTGGCGTCCACTCGGGCGACTCGGCTTGCTCCTTGCCGCCATATTCGTTGGCAGCGGAAACCATTGAAGAACTGAAACGCCAGACGGCGCTGATGGCCAAGGGTTTGAACGTGGTCGGCCTGATGAACGTGCAATTTGCTATCCAGAAACAAGAGATCGATGGCGAAATGAAAGACGTCGTCTTCGTGCTGGAAGTCAACCCGCGCGCCTCGCGCACCGTGCCTTTCGTCTCGAAAGCCACCGGTCTGCAACTGGCAAAGATCGCCGCCCGCTGCATGGTCGGCCAGTCGCTGGCCTCGCAAGGCATCACGCAGGAAGTCGTGCCGCCTTACTTCAGCGTCAAGGAAGCCGTGTTCCCGTTCGTCAAGTTCCCGGGCGTGGACACCATCCTGGGCCCTGAAATGAAATCGACGGGCGAAGTCATGGGCGTGGGCCTGACGTTCGGCGAAGCGTTTGTGAAATCGCAACTGGGCGCCGGCGTAAACCTGCCAAAATCGGGCAAGGTCTTCATCAGCGTGAAAGCGTCGGACAAGCCGCGTGCCGTGCAAGTGGCGCGCGACCTGGTCGAGTCCGGTTTCACCGTGGTCGCCACCAAGGGTACCGCCGCCGTGATCGCTGCTGCCGGCATCGCCGTCACGCCAGTGAACAAGGTGATCGAAGGCCGTCCGCACATCGTCGACATGATCAAGAACCATGAAATCGTGCTGGTGATCAACACCGTGGAAGAAAAGCGCAGCGCCATCGTCGATTCGCGGGCCATCCGCACGTCGGCCCTGGCCTCGCGCGTGACGACCTACACGACCATCGCGGGCGCGGAAGCGGCCGTCGAAGGCATCCGCCATCTGGATGAGTTGCGCGTCTACGATTTGCAAGGCCTGCACAAGACCCTGCAGCAAGCATAGTCCGCGTGTGATTTGCAGTGACCGCCGTTAGGCGGTACACTGCATGCTTATCAACCACAGAGTTCCGTGCAGAGCAGCGCGCGGCCTCTGTGGTTTTCACTTGGTAAGTCCGTTCAGCGTGACAAAACACGGCAACGGCGCCGATAACTAGCAGATAGTAGAGATAACATGACCTCAGTCCCATTGACCAAATACGGCGCAGAACTCCTGAAGGAAGAGCTGCATCATTTGAAGACCAAGGAACGCCGCATCGTCATCGATGCGATCGCCGAAGCGCGTTCGCACGGAGATTTGTCGGAAAACGCCGAGTACGATGCCGCCAAGGAACGCCAGGCCTTCGTAGAAGGCCGCATCGCCGAGCTCGAAGGCAAGCTGGGCGCAGCGCAGATCATCGACCCGACCGCGCTGGACGCGGAAGGCCGCGTGGTGTTTGCCTCGACCGTGAACCTGGAAGACCTGGAATCGGGCCAGAAAGTCACGTACCAGATCGTCGGCCTCGATGAAGCCGACCTGAAAATGAACAAGGTTTCCGTGACGTCCCCGATCGCCCGCGCGCTGATCGGCAAGTACGCCGGCGACGTGGTGGAAGTGCAGGCGCCGTCCGGCCCGCGCGAATACGAAATCCTGGAAGTGCTGTACATCTGATGCTGACGCGCCTGCGTTTCCTCGTTGCCGCCTTGTGGGCCGGCAGCCTGTGGACCATCGGCTTCATCGTGGCGCCCACCCTGTTCGGCACCCTGAGCGACCGCGTGCTGGCGGGTAATATCGCCGGCAGCATGTTCCGCGCCGAGGCATGGCTGTCCATCGCCTGTGCCTTGATACTGCTGGCCTTGCTGCAATGGGCGCCCGGCGCGCTGGAGCTCAAGCGCCGCCGCCTGCTGGGGGCGCTGGTGCTGTCCATGCTCGTGTGCGCGCTGCTCAGCCATTTCGGCATTTCGCCGCTGATGGCCGAACTCAAGGCGCAAGCGCCGTCGGGCATCATGGACGAGGCCATGCGCAGCCGCTTCGGCATGCTGCATGGCGTGTCGACCGCGATCTTTGCCGTGCAGAGCCTGCTGGCGGGCGTATTGATCTGGAAACAGCAGTAATTTGATGCAGGTAAAGTAATTGCATGAAAAAAGCGGAGCAGGGGATATCCCGTGCTCCGCTTCTTGTTTCAAGCCCGGCCGCCTTGCGGTGGCCGGGTGAACAGGCTTACTTGCTGCCCAGTGCGCTTTTCTTGGCGCTTTTCTGACGTGGCTTGGCACGCTTGATGGAACCGCCTTCGGTAACGCGCTCATTGCCCTTGATCATGACTTTCGTCACGCTGGGGCGCTTGGTGCCGCTGGCGCTGGCCTTGACGATGGTCACTTCGCGCATGCCTTTGCCGGCGCTGACCTTCTCCTTAACCACTTCTTTTTTCGGACGGTAGATTACCAGCAGTTTGCCAATATGTTGTACCGGGGCGGCGCCGAGATTGCCGCAAATCGTATCGTACATTCCGACGCGGGCTTCGCGGTCGTCGCCGAACACGCGGACTTTAATCAGGCCGTGCGAATCCAGGCCAAGGTCGATCTCTTTGAGGACAGCAGGTGTCAAGCCCGCTTCGCCAATGATGACGATAGGCTTCAGCGCGTGTGCTTCGGCGCGCAGTGCGCTGCGCTCTACGGGTGTAAGTTTTAGCATAATAATATTTAGTAATTCCCTTAAAAGCAGTATTCTACGCGAATGGCAAAGAAGAAATTAAACAAAAACTGGTTGCACGACCACATAAATGATCCTTATGTGAAGTTGGCGCAAAAAGAGGGCTACCGCGCCCGGGCAGCATACAAGCTGAAAGAAATCGATGAAGACGAGAAACTGATCAAACCTGGCCAGGTGATCGTCGACCTGGGCTGCACTCCTGGCAGCTGGGCCCAGTACACGCGGCGCAAGCTGGCCGGCAAGGACGGCGGCGGGGTCAATGGTACCCTGATTGGCCTGGACATGCTGGAAATGGAACCGATTGCCGATTTCCACTTCATCCAGGGCGACTTCCGCGAAGCGCGCGTGCTGCGCCAGCTGGAAGTGGTGTTGCAAGGACGCAAGGTCGACCTGGTCCTGTCGGACATGGCGCCCAACCTGTCGGGCATCGCCACGGCGGACGCCGCGCGCATGGAGCATCTGATCGACCTGGCCATCGAATTTTCGCAATTGCATTTGAAACCATCGGGCGTATTGCTGGTGAAATGCTTTAAAGACATGGGTTTCAGCCAGATCGTGGAGAAATTCCGCGCCGAATTCAAGGTCGTGGTGCAGAAAAAGCCGAAGGCCAGCCGCGATAAATCGTCGGAAATCTTCCTGATGGGCCGTGGAATCAAGAATCCGCTGAAAAATGCCGTGGAAGAAGATGATTCCGCCCTTGATATTTAAGCGGGAATCCGCACATGGGAACGAGAAGTGCAGTAGCGTCTGATGGCATAAAAGCCTAAATTGTTTATACTGCATTTTTTTGCGTGAACGCGATTTTTTCGCGCGCACGGATCGGCGGGCTTTGGCACGGCCCGCTTATTGCGAGTAAAATCGTGTTTCTAGCTATAGGTAAAGAGATGCGCACTGCATCCAAGGAGTCTTCGTGAATAACATGTTTTCCAAATCTGCCATCTGGGTAGTCGTATTGCTGCTGTTGTTCATGCTGTTCAAGCAATTCGACAGTCATGGCGCCACAGGCGGCAGCAAGGCCATCGCTTATTCCGATTTGCTGGATGAAGTCAAAGCCAAGCGCGTCAAGGATGTCGTGATCGAAGGTTCGTCGATCACCGCCAAGCTGATGGACGACACCAAGGTGCGTACCACCGCCACCAGCCTCGACAAGGGCCTGATCGGCGACCTGCGCGACAATGGCGTGCATTTCGATGTGCGTCCGCCCGAGGAAGCGTCTTTCCTGCAAACTATTTTTGTTTCCTGGTTCCCCATGCTGCTGTTGATCGGCGTCTGGGTCTTCTTCATGCGTCAGATGCAAGGCGGCGGCAAGGGCGGGGCATTCTCTTTCGGCAAGTCGAAGGCGCGCATGATGGATGAAGCCAGCAACACCGTCACCTTCGCCGACGTCGCCGGTTGCGACGAAGCGAAAGAAGAAGTCAATGAAGTGGTCGACTTCCTCAAGGATCCGAGCAAATTCCAGAAACTGGGCGGCCGCATTCCCCGCGGCGTGCTGATGGTCGGTCCTCCTGGCACGGGTAAAACCCTGCTGGCGCGCGCCATCGCCGGCGAAGCCAAGGTGCCGTTCTTCTCGATTTCCGGTTCCGACTTCGTGGAAATGTTCGTCGGCGTCGGTGCCAGCCGCGTGCGCGACATGTTCGAAAACGCGAAAAAGCATTCGCCGTGCATCATCTTCATCGATGAGATCGACGCTGTCGGCCGTCACCGCGGCGCCGGCATGGGCGGCGGCAATGACGAGCGCGAACAGACCTTGAACCAGTTGCTGGTCGAGATGGACGGTTTTGAAGCGAACTCCGGCGTGATCGTCGTGGCCGCCACCAACCGCGCCGACGTGCTCGACAAAGCCTTGCTGCGTCCGGGCCGTTTCGACCGCCAGGTCTCCGTCGGCTTGCCCGATATCCGCGGCCGCGAACAGATCTTGAACGTGCACATGCGCAAAGTGCCTATCGGTACTGACGTGAAAGCCGATATCCTGGCCCGCGGCACCCCCGGTTTCTCGGGCGCCGACCTGGCCAACCTGGTCAACGAGGCAGCCCTGTTCGCGGCACGCCGCAGCAAGCGCCTGGTGGAAATGGCGGACTTCGAAGATGCGAAAGACAAGATTTACATGGGTCCCGAGCGTAAATCGATGATCATCCGCGAGGAAGAGCGTCGCAATACGGCTTACCATGAGTCCGGTCACGCCGTCGTCGCCAAGCTGCTGCCGAAGGCTGATCCCGTGCATAAAGTGACGATCATGCCGCGCGGCTGGGCCCTGGGCCTGACCTGGCAGTTGCCGGAACACGACAACTTGTCCGCCTACAAGGACAAGATGCTGGAAGAAATTTCCATCCTGTTCGGCGGCCGTATCGCCGAAGAGATTTTCGTTGGACAAATGTCCACCGGTGCGTCGAACGACTTTTCGCGTGCCACCAAGCTGGCCCGTTCCATGGTGACCCGCTTCGGCATGTCCGACAGCATGGGCGTGATGGTCTACGAAGACAGCGAAAACGAAGGTTTCTTCGGTGGCGCCACCAAGACGATCTCGGAAGCGACCCAGCAAAAGGTCGATGCTGAAATCCGCAACATTCTCGACAAGCAATATGCTTTGGCGCGCACCTTGCTGGAAAGCAACCGCGACAAGGTGGAAATGATGACCAAAGCCTTGCTGGAATGGGAAACCATTGATGCGGAGCAAATCAATGACATCATGGCCGGCCTGGAGCCGCGTCCACCGAAAGTCATTCCGCCACGCCGCAATGCGGGCGACAGCGGCACGGGCGGCATCTCGCCAAACGTGACGGCGCCAGCCTGATAGCTGCCACTGCCTGATTAGTGGCATGTAATAGAAGGGTAAGGAGCAATCCTTGCCCTTTTTCGTTGCCGCGGCAGTTTTTTCCTGACGACTAAAAAGATTCACATGCGACACTATTTGCAATTCGGCCGCTTCGGCTTCAACCTGTCCGGCACGCAGGCGCTGGTGATGGGTATCCTGAACATCACGCCCGATTCGTTTTCCGATGCGGGCCAGTACCAGCACCTGGAATTTGCCCTGTCGCGCGCCGAGCAGATGATTGCTGACGGCGCCGACATCATCGACATCGGCGGCGAATCGAGCCGCCCCGGCGCGCCGCCGCTGCCGCTGCAGGACGAGTTGCAGCGCGTCATGCCGGTGCTGTACGCCTTGCGCGACTGCGGCAAGCCCCTGTCCGTCGACACGTATAAACCCGAAGTGATGCGCGAAGCCATCCTGGCGGGCGCCGACATGATCAACGACATCAACGGTTTCCGCGCGCCGGGCGCCATCGACGCCGTGCGGGACAGCGACTGCGCGCTGTGCATCATGCACATGCAAAGCGTGCCGCAAACCATGCAGGACCAGCCGCAATACGAAGACGTGGTGCGCGAAGTCATCGCCTTCCTGCGCGAACGCATCGACACCATGACGGCGGCCGGCATCGACCGCGAGCGCCTGTGCATCGATCCCGGCTTTGGCTTCGGCAAGACGGTGGAGCAGAATTACGCTTTATTGCGCGCCACGCGCCAGCTGCGCAGCGAGCTGGGCCTGCCCGTGCTGGCCGGGCTGTCGCGCAAGTCGATGATCGGCGCCGTCACGGGACGTCCCGTCGAGCAGCGCCTGGCCGGCAGTGTTGCCGGTGCACTTGCTGCGGTAGCGCAAGGTGCGGAAATTATCCGTGTGCATGATGTAGCTGAAACCGTCGATGCATTGAAGGTCTGGCGCATGGCACACTGAGCCTGTAAGATTTATCATAAACAACAAAAAGAGAAATACGATGACGCGTAAATATTTTGGCACCGATGGCATCCGCGGCCTGGTGGGCACGGCTCCGATCACCCCCGATTTCGTCATGCGCCTCGGCTATGCGGCTGGCAAGGTGCTGGCCAAGTCGCAAGGCGGCAAGGCGCGCCCGACTGTGCTGATCGGCAAGGACACGCGCATTTCCGGCTACATGCTGGAAGCGGCGCTGGAGGCGGGCTTGTCGGCCGCCGGCGTGGACGTGATGCTGGCCGGCCCCATGCCGACGCCGGCAATCGCCTACCTGACGCGGGCGCTGCGCCTGTCGGCCGGCGTGGTCATTTCCGCCTCGCACAATCCGTATCACGACAATGGCATCAAGTTCTTTTCCGGCCAGGGCACCAAGCTGCCTGACAGCGTGGAACTGGAAATCGAAGCGGCGCTCGACGAACCGATGGCTTGCGTGCCATCGGACAAGCTGGGCCGCGCCAAGCGCCTGGACGACGCCCAGGGCCGCTACATCGAATTTTGCAAGGGCACCTTCCCGAACGAGCTGGACTTGCGCGGCCTGAAGATCGTCGTCGATTGCGCGCATGGCGCCGCCTACCATATCGCCCCGCACGTCTTCCATGAGCTGGGGGCGGAAGTCATCGCCATCGGCAACAAGCCCGACGGCTTCAACATCAATGCGGGCTTTGGCGCCACGGCGACCAAGGCCATGGCCGAAGCCGTCGTCGAGCACGGCGCCGACCTGGGCATCGCCCTCGATGGCGACGCCGACCGCCTGATCATGTGCGATGCCACGGGCCGCCTGTATAACGGCGACGAGTTGTTGTACGTCATGGTCAAGGACCGCCTGGCGACGGGCCCCGTGGCCGGCGCCGTAGGCACCCTGATGACGAATATGGCGCTGGAAGTGCTGTTCAAGCAGCAGGGAATCGGCTTTGCGCGCGCCAAGGTGGGCGACCGCTACGTGCTGGAAGTCATGAAGGAAAAGGGCTGGATACTGGGCGGCGAAGGTTCCGGCCATTTGCTGTGCCTGGACAAGCACACGACGGGTGACGGCATCGTTTCCGCGCTGCAAGTATTGTCCGCGCTCAAGCGCAGCGGCCAGAGCCTGCAGCAATGCCTGGCCGAACTGGTGCTGTTCCCGCAAACCCTGATCAACCTGCGCGTCGCGCCCGGTTTCGACTGGCAGAAAAATGCCGCCATGGTGGCCGAGAAGGAACTGGTCGAGGCCGAGCTGGGCGACACGGGCCGCGTGCTGATCCGCGCTTCGGGCACGGAGCCGCTGATTCGCGTGATGGTGGAAGCGAAAGATAAGGACAAGGCTGAATCGATGGCGCGCCGCATCGCGGATAAAGTGGCGGTGTAAGGGCAGGCGCCGATAGTTATTTCCATCTAATTCGTCTATGGCAATTGACGAAATTGAGTGGGGGCGTTATTATCTTGTCTTCGGAGTGTGGCGCAGCCCGGTAGCGCACCTGGTTTGGGACCAGGGGGTCCAAGGTTCGAATCCTTGTACTCCGACCAAAGTCATAAGCGGGCTGTCAGAAATGACAGCCCGTTTTCTATTCCGCGCAAGCATTTCATTGCTGGCGTGCATGGATTAAAATACTGCACCTTTCCGCCCATCGTTCAACGGATAGGACAACGGTCTTCTAAACCGTGAATGGGGGTTCGATTCCCTCTGGGCGGACCAGTTTCATACTGGCCACGAGCATGCGGCAAGCTGCCGCACCACAGCGCATCGTTCCCTTCCTCCCGTCTTGCTCGCCGGTTCTACGGCTGCGCAAACAACACCAAACTCAGCAAATACAGCAGCGGCACCGCGCACAGCAGCGCCGAACACAGCGATAGCACTTTCTTGCTCGCCATGCGCGCCAGGCGCAGCCGTTCGCGCACGGGCAAATGCTGGCGCAGCAGGCTGCGCGCGCGGGGGTGGAATGGGGATTCATGCATGGAAGCTCCTTCGCAAGGGTGGCGGTGGTGCCAGCCAGCATAGCGAGAGGTGCATAAAGGCGGTGTAAAGAGTCGGGCGCGGCGCGTATGCGCGGTGTAAACGGGGCGCCGCGGCCGGCGAGGGCGGGGCTTACTTTTCGCTGTCGTCGGGACTCTTGCCGAACAGGCGATCCTTGGCGTTGAGCAATTTTTGCACCTTGGCGCCCATTTTCATCAGTTGCGCCATCGATTCGGGCGACAGGCGCTGCAAGTCGTCGAACCAGGTATTGGCCAGGTCGACCAGTTCATACATCTCGCGCATGCGCTCCTGCGCATACTGGTCCACGGGTTCCGTGGCCGGCGCCAGCAACGATTCGCGCAGCACCGTCAGGGTGGGCGCCACTTCGCGGCGGCGGCGCTCGGCAGCCACCACGCGGAAGATCTGCCACACGTCGCCCAGCGAGGAAAAATATTCGCGCCGGTCACCGGGGATGCGCGACTGGCGTATCAAGCCCCAGCCCTGCAATTCCTTCAGGCCGATGCTCACGTTCGAGCGCGAGAAACTCAGGTGTTCCGCGATTTCATCCGCGTGCAAGGGATGCTCCGCGACAAATAACAAGGCGTACACTTGCCCCACCGTGCGGTTAAAGCCCCAGCGGCTGCCCATCTCGCCGAAATGGCTGACGAAGGTCAGGATCAGCGGCGTCATTTGGATATTTTGAGTTTTCATAATTATCCGAATTTTTTCACGCCATACTGGTGGGGTCAATTGATATATGTCATGTTTCGCAGTATTATACAAAAAATCGAATTTACAGAAAATTCTGAAAACTCAAAAAGTATAAGATGCCGACCACGCCTTTGTCCTTGCCCCGCTTTATTCTTCCCCGTGCCGCCAGCCTGGCGCAGGGGGGCGCCGCCTTGCTGTGGCTGCCGCAAGCGGCCTTGCTGGCCTGGGCCGTGCAAGCCATGCTCGATGGCGCGCCCTGGCGCGCGGCCCTGTTGCCGGCGGCCGGCGTGCTGCTGCTGGGCGTGCTGCGCGCCGGCTGCGAAGCGTGGGGCGCGCGGCGCATGTACGCGGCGGCGCGCGGGCACCTGTCCACCTTGCGCGCGCAAGTGGCGCAAGCACTGGCGCGCCGTTCGCCGCTGGACCGCCAGCGCGCCCGGTCGGGCCAGGCGGCCAGCGTCATCGCCGAGCAAGCCGAAGCCATCGTGCCGTATCTGGTGCGCTACAAGCCCGCGCGCTGGAAGGTGCTCACCGTGCCGTTCGTGATCCTGGCCGCCGTGACGCCGCTGTCGTGGATCGCCGCCTTGATCCTGCTGATCGCCGCGCCCCTGATTCCCGTCTTCATGGCCCTGGTCGGCATGGGCGCGCAAGCGGCAAGCCGCGCGCAGATGGTGGAAATGGGCAGCATGAACGCCTTCCTGCTGGATCGCCTGCGCGGCCTGGCCACCTTGCGCGCGCTGGGCGCCGTCGACGCCACGGCCGAGCGGCTCGATGCCTCGTCGCAATCCGTGCGCCGGCGCACGATGGTGGTGCTGCGCATCGCCTTTTTGTCGTCCGCCGTGCTGGAACTGTTTTCCGCGCTGGGCGTCGCCATGGTGGCCGCGTTCATCGGTTTTTCCTTGCTGGGCAGCATCAATTTCGGCACCTGGGGCCGCGAACTGACGCTGGGGCAGGGCCTGTTCATCCTGCTGCTGGCGCCCGCGTTCTTCGAACCGCTGCGCGAGCTGGCCGCCGTCTGGCATGACAAGGCGGCCGGCGAAGCGGGCTTGGCCGGCTTGCACGACCTGGCGGGCGAGGGCGTCGCCCTGCCTGGCGCTGGCGTGGAAGCGGCCGCCGTCTCCGCCGCGGCCATGGCGGTGGCGCCGCCGCCTGCCATTGACATCCATCAACTGCGCTTTGCCCACCCTGGCGAAGCGCCCGTGTTCGACCGCTTTGACTTGAGCGTGCGCGCCGGTGAGCACGTGGCCCTGCTGGGCGCCAGCGGCGCCGGCAAGACCACCTTGCTGTCCCTGCTGGCCGGCTTGCTGCCCGCCAGCGGCGGCGAGATCCGCATCGGCGGCGTGCGCCAGACCGACAGTACCGTCAATACCTTGCGCCAGCGCATGGCCTGGATGGGCCAGCGTCCGCACGTGTTTGCCGCGTCCGTCAGCCAGAACGTGACCCTGGGCCGCAGCGGCGCCAGCGGCAGCCCCGCGCAGGTGACGCAGGCGCTGCACCTGGCCGACCTGGCCGGCGTGGCCCAGGCGCAGCCGGCCGTCATGCTCAGCGATGGCGGCCAGGGCTTGTCCGGCGGCGAAGCCGTGCGCCTGGCCCTGGCCCGCGTGGCCCTGCATCCGCATGCGGATTTGCTGCTCGTCGATGAACCGACGGCCCACCTGGACAGCGAAACGGCGGCGCGCGTCACGGACGCCTTGCTGGAATTGGCGAAAGGCAAGACGATGCTCGTCGCCACGCACGACCCCGTGCTGGCGGGCCGCTTGCAGCGCACGGTGCACGTCGATGCGCAGGCGCAGGAGCTGAGCGCATGAAGAATTCACTGGCATTGCACCCCGTCCTGCGGCAATTGCTGCTGGCCCAGCCCGGCAAGCTGATCGGGGGCGCCATGCTGGCGGCCCTGACGGCCGTGGCCGGCATGGCCTTGCTGGGCTTGTCCGGCTGGTTCATCACGGCCACCGCGATTGCCGGCCTGCACGCCTCGACGGCCATCCTGTTCGACGTGTTCGGCCCGTCGGCCGGCATCCGCCTGCTGGCCATCGGCCGCACGGGGTCGCGCTATGCGGAACGGCTCGTCACGCACGACGCCACGTTCGCCGCGCTGGCGGCCATCCGCGTGCGGCTGTTCCGCGGCTGGTCGCGCCCGGAAGCGGCCAGCCGCTTGCTGCGCCAGCCGGCCAGGCTGCTGTTCCGCCTGACGGCCGATATCGACGCGCTCGAAGCGCTGTATCTGCGCCTGCTGGTGCCTGCCTTCACGGCACTGTGCGCGGCCTTGCTGGCCGGCGTGGCGCTGGGCGCGATGCAGTGGCAACTGGGCCTGGGCCTGGCCGCGTGGCTGCTGGTCGCCGGCGGCGGCATCAGCTGGGTCGTGGCGCAGCGTGCCCGCCGTCCCGCCATCGTGCGCTCGCGCGCCATCGAAAAATTGCGCTCCGGCACCATCGACCTGGTGGCCGGCCAGACGGACCTGGTGATGGCGGGCCGCATCGATGCCCAGTGCGCCGCGCTGGGGCAGATCGACCGCTCGCTGGCGCAAGCCGATTTCGCCCTGCTGCGCCTGGAGACGGCGGCCGGCGCCGCGTATGGCGTGGCCGGCAGCGCGACCCTGGCTGGCGTACTGCTGGCCGTGGCCGCGCTGGTGCAGCAGCAAACACTGAACGTGCCGCTGGCGGCGCTGGCCCTGCTGATCGCCCTGACGGCCGTGGAACCGTTTGCGGGATTGCGCCGCGGCGCGCTGGAAGCGGGGCGCATGCTGCTGGCCATGCGCCGCCTGGCGCCGCGCCTGGATGGCGACGATGTACCGCCGCCGCCCGTCGACGCCGCACCGGGCTTGCGCCTGGACAATGTCAGCGCCGCGCATGCGGGCAGCAATGTTGCAATTTTGCATGACATATCGCTGCACATCGCCGATGGCGAGCGCGTGGCCTTGATCGGCCCCAGCGGCGCGGGCAAGTCCACCTTGCTGGCCATCGCCGCGCGCGAGCTGGCGCCGCTGTCGGGCACGGTGCACGCGGGCCGCGCCTGTTTGTTCACGCAGAAGACGGAATTGTTCCAGGACAGCTTGCGCGACAACCTGCGCCTGGCCGACCCATCCGCCAGCGATGCGCAGCTGTGGGCGGCGCTGCAATCGGCCGGCCTGGACGAGGAAGTGCGGGCCCTGGCGGGCGGCCTCGACACTTTGCTGGGAGAGGGCGGCCTGGGCTTGTCGGGCGGCCAGGCGCGGCGCCTGGCGCTGGCGCGGCTGTTCCTGCATGCATCGGCCTTGTGGCTGCTGGACGAGGCGACGGAAGCGCTGAATGCGCAGACGGCAAGCGACGTGCTGCAGCGCCTGCGCGCGCGCTGCGAAGGGCGCAGCTTGCTGATCGCAACCCACTTGCGGCGCGAAGCGGTGCTGGCGGACCGGCTGGTGAGCCTGCGCGACGGCCGCATCGTGGGCGACGCGCGCCGTGGCACGCCAGCCTTCGAGGCGGCGCTGGCGGGCTTGCGCGGCGATTAGGGAATAAAGAAGACCGGAGACACAGGCGGTGCCGCACGCCAGCCTGAGGGCGGCGGAACCAATCGAACTACATCAGATAGATACCAAGTTTACAATTCAGTAGGGAAACACCAAGGAAATCATATGGACTTCGATATTGTCGCTTTATCCAGACTGCAGTTCGCGCTGACAGCTCTGTACCACTTTATATTCGTTCCGCTGACGATAGGCCTGTCAGTGATCCTCGCCATCATGGAGACGGTTTATGTGATGACGAACCGCCCCATCTGGCGCGACATGACCAAGTTCTGGGGTGTCTTGTTCGGCATCAACTTCGCCATGGGCGTGGCGACGGGCATCGTCATGGAATTCCAGTTCGGCATGAACTGGAGCTACTACAGCCATTACGTGGGCGACATCTTCGGCGCGCCGCTGGCCATCGAGGGCTTGATGGCCTTCTTCCTGGAGGCGACCTTCGTCGGCCTGTTCTTCTTCGGCTGGGACAAGCTGTCGAAGCGGGGCCACCTGGTCACCACCTGGCTGGTGGCCATCGGCTCGAACTTTTCGGCCCTGTGGATTTTGATCGCCAACGGCTGGATGCAAAATCCCGTCGGCGCGGCCTTCAATCCGCAGACCATGCGCATGGAAGTGACGGATTTCGGCGCCGTGCTGACGAATCCTGTTGCGCAGGCGAAATTCGTGCACACGGTGTCGGCCGGCTATACGGCGGCGGCCATCTTCGTGCTGGGTATTTCCGCCTGGTATCTGCTGAAGGGCCGCCACGTGCAACTGGCCAAGCGCTCGATGACGGTGGCCGCCTCGTTCGGCCTGGCCGCCACCCTGTCGGTGGTGGTGCTCGGCGACGAAAGCGGCTACCTGTCGTCCGAACATCAAAAAATGAAGCTGGCCGCCATCGAAGCCATGTGGACCACGGAACCGGCGCCCGCCGCCTTCACGGCCATCGGTTTCCCCGACGCGAAAGCGCGCGAGACGCATTATGCCGTGCACATCCCGATGGTGATGGGCCTGATCGGCACGCGTTCGCTGACGACGGAAATCCCCGGCATCGAGCAATTGGTCGACCGCGGCGAACTGCTGATCCAGGATGGCATCAAGGCGTATGACGCGCTGCAGACCATCCGCAGCGTGGCGCCGGGCAGCCCCGTGCCGCAGGACGCGAAAGACATGTTCGAGTCGAAAGGCCAGTCCATGGGCTACGCCTTGTTGTTAAAACGCTATGTCGACGATCCGCGCCAGGCCACGCCCGAGCAGATCCGCAAGGCCGCGCTCGACACCGTGCCGCCCGTGGGGCCCTTGTTCTGGTCCTTCCGCGTGATGGTGGGCCTGGGCATGTTCTTTATCTTGTTGACCGGCACGTTCTTCATCCTGTCGACGCGCCGCACGCTGGACAAGCACCGCTGGCTGCTGAAACTGGCCGTGTTCGCCATCCCGCTGCCGTGGGTGGCGATTGAGGCGGGCTGGATCGTGGCCGAAGTGGGCCGCCAGCCGTGGGTCATCGAAGGCGTGCTGCCGACGGCAGTGGCCGTGTCCAACCTGGGCGCGACGACCTTGCTGATTACCATTGCCGGCTTTGCCGCCATCTACACCGTGCTGTTGATTATCGAAATGAAGCTCATGCTCAAGGCCATCCGCAAGGGGCCGGAAGAGACGGCGCCGGCTACCGCGCCCGCCGCAGCCATTCATACTCAACGCGCCTAAGGAGGGCCAGACCATGATTTTGCATGAAATGATTTCGTATGAAACACTGCGCCTGATCTGGTGGCTGCTGATCGGCGTGCTGCTGGTAGGCTTTGCCATCACGGACGGCTTCGACCTGGGCACGGGTATTTTGCTGCCCTTCGCCGGCAAGACCGACCTCGAGCGCCGTGTCATCATCAACAGCATCGGTCCCGTGTGGGAAGGCAACCAGGTGTGGCTGATCCTGGGCGGCGGCGCCATCTTTGCCGCCTGGCCGCAGCTGTACGCCGTGTCGTTCTCGGGCTTTTACCTGGCCATGTTCGTCATTCTCGTGGCGCTGATCGTGCGTCCCGTGGCGTTCAAGTTCCGCAGCAAGCGCGAAGACCCGCGCTGGCGCGCCCGCTGGGATGCGGCCCTGTTCGTGGGCGGCTTCGTGCCGGCCCTGATCTGCGGCGTGGCCATCGGCAACGTGCTGCAGGGCGTGCCGTTCCGTTTCTCGCCGGACATGCACATCTTCTATGACGGTACGTTCTTTGCGCTGCTCAACCCGTTTGCCTTGCTGTGCGGCCTCGTTTCGGTGGCCATGCTGGTGATGCACGGCGCCACCTGGCTGCAACTGAAAACGGACGGTCTTGTCGCCGAACGGGCGCGCCGCTACGGCAGCGTGGCGGCGCTTGCCACCGTGGTGCTGTATGCGGCAGCCGGCGTGGCCCTGTGGCTGTGGGTCGATGGCTACCGCGTCACCAGCGCCGTCGTCGTCGACGGTCCGTCGAACCCGATGCTGAAGACGGCGCAAGTGCACGTGGGCGCCTGGTTCGCCAACTTTGCCGCCCACCCGTGGACCTGGATCGCTCCAGCGCTGGGCCTGCTTTGCCCGCTGCTGGCCTTCGCCTTCCAGCGCGCGCGCCGCGAAGTGCCCGCCTTGCTGGCCAGCGCGGCTGCCATCGCCGGCATCATCCTCGGCGTGGGCGCGGCCATGTTCCCGTTCATCCTGCCTTCGTCGATCGATCCGCGCGCCAGCCTGACGGTGTGGGATTCCTCGTCCAGCCACATGACCCTGTTCATCATGCTGGTCGTCACGGCCGTCTTCATTCCCCTCATCGTGGCCTACACGACGTGGGTATATAAAGTGCTGTGGGGCAAGGTTGATGGAAAAGCAATCGAAGACGAGAGCGGTCACGCTTACTAAGAATTAAGGAAAGGATATAACTATGTGGTATTTCGCCTGGATACTGGGTCTTCCGCTGGCGGCGACGTTCGCCGTGCTCAATGCGATGTGGTATGAAATCGCCGATGGCGACACGACACCTGAGCAGTACCGCGACACGCCGAAGTAAAAGCGCGTCGGCTTGACTGGCCCCGCCCGGTGCGATGGTTTTGCCATTGCCGCCCGGCGGGGCTTTGCTATGGTTTTCCCGCATTTCCGGAAAGCAATTGCAGCAATAAGAATGCTGTGAAGCACGGATGGATTCGTTGTGCGGCCAACACAGAACGCGTCGCCGTAGCGCCAGAACTTCACTGCTCCCTGCATGTCCATCGCCCGGCCCTGCCGTTCGCGGCAGCCGCGCGCAGGGGAGGGAAGCGCTAGAACTTGTTTTCACGCCGATGTCACGGCTCTTTACATAAATTTATGTTTTTTGTGTTTTTTATTTTTATATTTGTGAATTTTAATTAAATTCGTACTAAATTGTCAGAATTCGCTGTAAAATAAGTTGCCTGTCATAAAAATATAATGATGATTTGGCAGGTTTTTCGCGGCTTCGACTGAGCGTCTGCCATCCGCGCGCGAGTAGTGCCGCCTCGGTCGCTGAACCAGAGGCAAGCATAGTTAATTTAAGGAAAACATCATGAGTATGCTAAGAGGACTCAAACTAACGCACCGCCTGGCTGTGCTGATTGTGATCTTTTCAGTCGGTTTCATCCTCTATGGCCTATGGTCGTTCAAGACTCTGCAAGAATGGAAAGTGAACGGCCCTGTCTATCAGAAAATTGTGCAAAGCAAGGATCTGATTGCGGACGTGTTGCCGCCGCCGGAGTACATACTGGAATCCTATCTGGTCAGTTTTCAGCTGATGGCGACCGAGGATCGTGCCGAACAGGCGCAGTTGATCGCCCAATTCAAAACGCTCAAACATGATTACGATGAGCGCCATGCATTCTGGAAGGGCGCGGCACTGGATGCCGATATCGCCGGGCTGTTGCTGAACAAGGCGCATGCGCCGGCACAGGCCTTCTATACGACGGCACTGCAACAGTTCATCCCCGCAATCGAGGCGCAGGACAAGGCTGGCGCCGCCGTTGCGATGAAAAAAATGACGATGAGCTACGCCCAGCATTTGCAGGCCATCAAGCAACTGGTCGAGATGACCACCCAACGCGCGTCGGCGATAGAGGCGGAGTCGGGCGCGCGCATCACGGTGGCGAGCAGCTTGCTGCTGGCGATACTGCTGGTCTCGCTGGGCACGGCGGTTGCGGTGGCTGTGCTCATCAGCAAGAGTATTACCAAGCCACTGCAGGATGCCGTGAACATTGCCCGCATTGTCGCTTCCGGTGACCTGCGCAGCCATATCGCAACGGACTATCGCGACGAGCCGGGCGAATTGATGCGTGCTCTGAAAAGCATGACGGAGAGCCTGCGTCATACGGTGAGCCGTGTGCGTGGCGGGACTGAAACCATTTCGACTGCCTCGCAGGAAATTGCTGCTGGCAATCTGGACCTCTCGGCCAGAACGGAGGCTCAGGCCGGTGCACTGGAGCAAACGTCGTCGGCGATGCAGCAGCTAACCAGCACGGTGCAGCAGAATGCCGAAAGCGCCCAGCAAGCCAATCAACTGGTTTTGTCGGCTTCAGCGGTCGCGGTGCAGGGCGGGGAGGTGGTCGAGCGTGTCGTCGCGACCATGGGCTCCATCAAGGACAGCTCGAACCGTATCGTCGAAATCATTTCCGTGATCGATGGCATCGCGTTTCAGACCAATATACTGGCCCTGAACGCGGCAGTCGAAGCGGCGCGCGCCGGTGAACTGGGGCGCGGTTTTGCTGTCGTCGCATCGGAGGTGCGCGCCCTGGCGCAACGGTCCGCCAGTGCCGCCAAAGAGATCAAGCAGCTGATTGCCGAATCGGTCGAAAAAGTCGAGCTTGGCAGCAATCTGGCCGATGAAGCGGGCGGCACGATGAAGCAAATCGTCTCATCGGTCCAGCAGGTCGCGGGCATCATGGGCGAAATCGCCGTCGCCAGCCACGAACAAAACGATGGCATCAAACAGGTGAATCAGGCCATCAGTCAGATGGATGCGGTGACCCAGCAGAATGCCGCCCTGGTCGAGCAGGCAGCGGCGGCAGCGGCCAGCATGCAGGAGCAGGCGGACAACATGATGCAGGACGTGCGCGTGTTCAAATTGCTGGCGTGACCTCAGTGTCCGGCCTTGTGCCACCGGACAGGCAGGGGACTCAGGCCGGCGTGCTCGGTGAAGGTTTCGGCACGGCAACAGCAATCGGGTCGCTGGCCGGAAAGCTTTCTTTCAGCGCTTCATCGAGCGCTTCCTCGGCGTGGCTTTCGCCAGCCGGCGTGGGCGAATCGCGCTCCGGTGGCGGGGCGGGCGTGGTGGCGGCGTTGGTGCTCGAATGCATGGTGATCCCCTCGCGGTGGTGCGCCAGGTTGCCGGGAGGCGATGGCGCGGGCTGATGCTTTCAGCCTAGCACATCGCGCAGAAATAGCGCGCCCGCTGCGCCCGCAGCAGGGACGGATGGCAGCGTCTGCTACACTGCGCTCCACTTTGACCGATGGAACCGCCATGACCTCCCTATCCCTGCCATACCGCGCCACCGCAACCGAAGCTTGTGCCTGGCTGGCGCAACAGACGGGCACGCCATGGAGCCTGGCGCGCCTGCTCGAGCAGGGCGGCTTGCCGTACGTCTGGCTCGACTACAGCGAGGCCTGGGCCGAGCTGTTCCATGACGGCGTGACGCGCTATGCGGCGCCCGTCGTGTTTATCGGCGACAAAGAACACCTGGCCTCGGGCGCTGGCGACGTCTGGCTGCGTTTGACGCGCGACTCCGGCAACATCGCCATCGAACTCAAGGCGCCGGGCTTGCGCGTGCCGCTGGACGGCTTGCACTTCCAGGAGCGCGATCTCTTGCGTTTGCTCAAGGAGTTGCAGCATCCGCAGCCGGCAGAAGCGGAAGCGGACAAGGCACCCGTGGTCTTGCCCAGCGCCTTGAAGGGCCTGGGGCGTGAACAGATTCTGACCGCCTTCGCCGGCGTGGGCAAGGTCGACCTGGACAAAGGGATGGCTGGCGGCGTGGGCATCTTTGGCGACGATGGCGCCCGCGTGCGCAAGAATTCGCGCGGCGGCAAGAACAGCCATCTGTGGCATCCGGTGACGTTGGCCTTCGGCTTGCACGACGTGCACCGCGTGCCGATGGCGCACCTGAAGAAGGCGTTCGCCACGCAACCGTTGCTGCGCGAATGGAAGGCGGACTGGCTGGAATCGCTGCGCTTGCTGGGCGAGTAATTAGATGACTCAAGCGTGCCGCGCGCCGCACGTTGCGCCAGCCGTGCCGGCATCTTGTTCGACGGCATCGGCCTTGCGATCGATTATTCGCTTTCCTCGATCCTGCCGCCGCATTGCGTATAGCAGGCTCTGTAATCTGCCTCGCATTGCCATGTTCCAGAGGCGGTTGAGGAGCAATATTGGCGTTTCTTCGAGCACAGTTCCCGCTCCGCATCTGTTTTCGCCACTGCCAGGCAGATGGATACCGTACTGACGTTGCGCATCTCACAAGCTTGTGCCTGGGCCGCAGCAACTTGCTCCTTGCCGGCAATGCATATTTGTTGATTGGTCCCGCAGCTCGTCACGCATTGACGCCCCGCATCGGAGTTCGGGGGAATAAAGCGATAGCTTGTGCAGCCCGCCAATGTGATCGCGAAACAAATCGCAGCGGCAAGGCGGAACAAGAAGGAATGGTGGATTTGCAAGGTACGCATGCTCGAAAAGTGCTTTCTCGTATAGATGAATTGGCTTGAATATCGTAAGTATTGATATTCTGACAGGCGATCATTTCAAGAACAATGCGCTGCAATAATTGTTACATCTTGGCGGGCGGCAGTTTTACAGTTCGATGGGCGCCACGTCGGTGCCGATATCGGGCGCCGCGTAATGCACGCTGAAATACACGAAGGCGCCGATATTGAGGGCGACCGTGATCCAGAACACGATGCGGAACGAGCGCTTGCTCGACTTGTGACGCAGCCATTGCTGGGCCAGCACGGCGCCCGGCCAGCCGCACAGCAGCCCCAGCAGCAGCAGGGTGCGCTCCGAGGTGCGCCAGCGGCCCTGTTTGGCGGCCGATTTGTCGATCGCATAGGCAACGAAGCAGCTGAGGCTCAGCACGCCATACACGAGGGCAACCAGGACGGGGATGTGGAAAAAGAAGGTGGCCAGCAAATACAGAACGGCAAAGAACAGGATGACAAGGTAGGGCATAGGATGGGTTGGCTTGAGCGGGGGACGTGAGTATCCCACACGGGCAGCGCTGCCGCTGACTAAAATAAACAGCCTTGCGCCATATCAATGTGCACGGCGCGGCGGCGGGCGTGGCCCGTTTTCAGTGCTTCGCGGTCGCTGGACAGGGAAATGCCTTCCAGCGCCAGCAAGGTTTCCTTGGCATGCAAGCCGCCCGCAAAGCCTGTCAACTCGCCGGTGGCGCCGATGACGCGGTGGCAGGGGGCGATGATGGAAATGGGATTCCTGCCATTGGCGGCGCCCACGGCGCGCACGGCGGCGGGGCGGCCGATCTGGCGCGCGATCTCGCCATAGCTGCGCGTCTGGCCGTACGGTATCGTCAGCAGCGCGCGCCACACTTCCTGCTGGAAAGGCGTGCCATCGAAATCGAGCGGCACGTCAAAACGCTGGCGCGTGCCGGCGAAATACTCGCCCAGCTGGCGCGCCGTTTCCTGCAGCACGGCGCAACCATCGTCGACGCGCATCGCGCCCAGGCGCACGCGGTTCGGTTTGTCGTTTTCCCACAGGATGGCCGCCAGCGCCGCGCCGCGCGCCACCAGGGTCAGTTCGCCCACGGGCGAGGGCACCACGATGCAGTCGTATTCCATGTCTGTTCCTTGATCGGAGAGTGCCAGTGTAGCAGGCTGGCGGCCGCTTGCGTATTGCGTGTAGGATAGTGTTTTATCGACATGGAGCACCGGCTTTGACGACGATCCCCACCTACGAGACCATCCGCGCCATTGCCCAGCGGCTGGTACGCGAACGCTATCCCACGGCCGTGGCGGCCATCATCGGCGGCTCGTTCGCCACGGGCCGGCAAACGGCCAGTTCCGATATCGATTTGCTGCTGCTGTTCGAGCACGTCGATTGCGCCTGGCGCGACACCCTCGTTGCCGAAGGCCGCACGGTGGAACTGTTCGCGCACGATCTGGCCACGTTCACGTATTTTTGCAAGGAAATGGATGCGCCTGGCGGCACGGTGCCGCTGGCGATGATGGTCGTCGAAGGGGAAAACATCGTCGCTGCAAGCGAACACTACGCGCAACTGCACGCGCTGGCGCACGCCATCGACACGGCCGGGCCGCCCGTGCTCGACGTGGAAAACCTGCAGCGCCGGCGTTACGCCATCACCACCGCGCTGGAAGACCTGGTCGACAGCACGCACCCGGGCGAGGCGCTGGCCGTCGCTTGCCAGCTGTATGCAGCGCTGGCCGACCTGAGCCTGCGCGCCGCAGGGCAGTGGAGCGGCGGCGGCAAGCACCAGTTCCGCCGCCTGCAGGCGTTCGACGCGGCCATCGCCGCACAGCTCGATGGCGCGCTGCGCCTGGTCGCCAGCGACTTGCCGGCTGGCCAGCGCGCGTTCGAGCAAGTCGCCGCCGCCGTGCTGGCGCCCGTGGGCGGCCCCTTGCTCGATGGCTTTACCTTGCCCGCCCCCGGGCACTGGCGTGCTTAGAACGCCGTGCGCACGGCCAGGCTGACGTTGCGCGGCTCACCCCAGAACACGCCGTCGAAGAAGCCCACGTTGCGGTAGTACTTTTTATCGAGCAAGTTATTCACGTTCAGCTGCACGCTGGCGTGGCGGTTGATGGCATAGCTGGCCATGGCGTTGACCAGCGCATAGCCGGCCTGCGGGATATTCGTCATCTCGTTCGATGGCGGGCGGCCGTACCACGATTCGCTGTAGGTGGCGCTTTGCGCCGTCATGCTGGCGCCTATTTTCAGGCCAGCCAGACTGCCGTCGAAGCGGTAGCTGGTGGCCAGGCGCAGCAAATGGCGCGGCTGTGTGGTGGCGGCGCGACGGCCATCGGCCTCTGCCGCGTGCAGATAGGTATAGCCGCCGCTCGCTTCCCAGGCGGGAGACAACTGGCCGGAGACGTCGAATTCCACGCCCTTGGCCGTTACGCCCGCGCCATTGGCCACCATGGCCTGGCCGCCGTCGGGCAGCAAAAAGCCGGGCGGCACCGTGCGGTCGAGTTCCGCCAGGTTCTTTTTCTTCGTGTGGAACAGGGCGGCCGACGCGTTCAGCTTGCCTTCATAAAATTCGCCCTTGATGCCCAGTTCCGCATTGTCGCCTGTTTCCGGCGCCAGGAACTTGTCGTTGCGGTCCTTGCTCGATTGCGGGTTGAACAGTTGCGTGAAGCTGGCGTAGGCCGAATATTGCTTGTTGATATCGAACACGGCGCCCACGTATGGCGTGACTTCATTGCGCGTTTCCACAAAGTCGCCGCTGCCCGTGTACACGCCTTGCGTGTTGTAGTTGCGCGTGTCCGTGCGGTAAGTACTGCTGCGCGCGCCGATGATCACATGCAGCGGGTCGGCCAGGCTCAAACGCGTGGCCACATAGCCGCCCGCCAGGCGCGTGACTTTTTCCGTATGCGAGCCATCCGGGTGGAATACGGGGCGGGGGATGTTGCCCGTCCAGCTGCGGTAATCAGGGACCAAAGGTTCATAATCGATTTTCGCCTTGCCGCCGGGGGAACGCTCCTGGCGGTTGTCGCCATTCCAGCCGATGATGGCCGTGTGCTTGCGTCCCAGCAAGGTAAATGGCCCGCTGGCGTAGACGTCGAAATTGTCGCTGTTCCTTTCTCCCGCGCCCCGTGCGCCCGTCCACAGTTTCATGCCTGTGCCGGTGGCGGGATCGGGATGACCTTCGCCCGCATAGGCGACGGTGGTGCGGTTCGTGCTTTCCGTGCGCGCATAACCGAGGTGAAGATTCCAGTTGCCCGGCAGGCGCTGGTCCACCGACGCGAATGCCGTGTGCTGCTTTTGGGCCCAGGTGCTCCATGGCGTCGTCCAGCTGGTGTTGCGCGGCAAGTTCGCCAGGCTGCCGTCCGCATTCCAGTAGGGCACGGCGCCCCAGGTGGCGCCCGTGGGCTTGTTGTCCTGGAAGTCGACGCCCGCCGTCAGCAGGGTGCCGGGACGCAAGTCCGCCTCGACGATGAGCATGCCGACCGTCTTGCGTTCGTGATACATGTCCAGGTAGGAATCGCGTTTTTGCCAGGCCAGGGCCGTGCGCGCACGCACGCTGCCCTCCGCGTTCAGGGGCGTGGACAGGTCGGCCTCGATCCTCTGGTCATCCCAGCGGCCCATGATGAGGCCGGCGCTGGCCTGGAATTCCTTCGCCGGGCGCTTGCGTATCATATTGATGGTGGCCGACGGGTCGCCCGTGCCGCCCATCAGGCCGGTGGCGCCGCGCACGACCTCGATGCGGTCGTACAAAATCGTGTCTTGCAGCGGCGCATTGCCGCCGCGCGCCATGCCGTCGATCTGGAGATTGTTGATGCCGAAGCCGCGCGCATAAAAAGTCGTGCGCTCCGTGTCGTTCTGGCCCACCTGGATGCCCGTCGTCTGCGCCAGCGCCTGGTCCAGGCGCACGGCGCCCAGGTCGTCGAGCAACTGGCGCGTGATGACGCTGACCGATTGCGGCGTTTCCCGCAGGGACAGGTCCATGCGCGTGGCGCTGCGCGTTTCGCCTGCCGTGTACGACTGCGTGCCTTCCGTGGTGGCCATTGACTGGCCCAGCACGGTGACGGCCGGCATGGTCACGTCGGCCGGGGCGGCGTCGGCGGCCAGTGCCGGCAGGGCCACGCCGGCGGCAAGACTGAGCAGACTGATGTGTAATAAATGGGGCAGGGGGCGCAGGGCGGGCAGGCGCGAAGAAGAGAGGACGGTGGTCGATTGCATTATTTTCCTGGAGTATTTTTAGTCGTGTGTGTTCCTATCTCGTCTGGCGAGTGGCGCAGTAGCTGGGGGATGGCGTGACGCTGGCCCGGGATCTGGCTCGGATAGCAGTTCCACCCGCGCATGGCAGTGGAAAGGGCGTGCATGATTCCGTTCACATTATGTGAATAAGAATCATTATCAATATAAGTGGTATTTGCCAAATAATCAAGCGTGCGCACCAAAGGAGTGCAGGCAGCCGAGTACAGGCCGCCCAAGGGCGGCGCATCGTCCGGCCTTCTGCGATAATGCAGGCGCTGACAAAATATTTTCCTCATTGAAAGAAATGCATGCGTACATGGATCGCTTGTGCCGGATGGTTGTGTGTCGTGTCGCTGGGCCAGGCCCAGGAACACGCGCCGCCGCCGGCTGTTCCCGCGCCGCTGCAGAGTGCCAGCGTGCCGCCCGCCGCCGTATCGTCACCGCTTGCGCCAGCCACCGCCGCGGCGCCAGCGGCGAGCGCGGAGGACGCCTTGCCCTCGCAAACGGTGACGATCACGGCCAGCGGCGACGCCAAGGCGCCGCGCGTGCGCTTCACGGCTTACCGTGAAAGTTATCTGACGGCCAGGAAAGTGTGGCAAGTGTCGAGCGGCAGCGTGGTCATGGCCCTGCGCTTGATTCCGGCCAAGCTCAGCGCCACCATCGACGACGTGCGCGTGGCCTTGCAAGGCAATGGCGCGCCCATGCCGATCAAGGTGTCCGACGGCGGCGTGTTTGTCGTGCCGCTCAACGAGGACATCGCCGCGCAGGACGGCTCCTTCCTGGTGAACAAGGGCAGGGGCGAGCTGACGGCGAATATCGTGTTGCAGCCGTCCGTGGCGCGCGATGCCTGGAACGTCACGCGCGTGGGGCAAGTCCTGCACGACGCGCGGCGCGCCGTGCGGGCCATCACGCCATGGTACAAGCGGCCGTTCGCCGACGATGTGCAAGCGCTGGCCTTTTGCGCGGCCGAGCGGGGCAGCGCCTTGCAGTTAATGGATGGCGATCAACTGATCGCTACCTTGCCCATGAGCGAGCCGGCCGTCAACGACATCCGACAGCCCGTGTTTTGCAAGATTTTCGACGGCGAAGACAAGTATCCGGGACATTACCGCGTGGTCTTGCCCGAGCAGGCGACGGTGCTGTTGCTGTAGAGGCTAGTTGGGCTGGCGCTGCACCAGTTCCAGCGCCGCCGCCAGGGCCAGGTCCATCGTGGCCTGGTGAAAGATCAGCCATTGCGGCAACAGCGACAGCGCATGGCGCCCCTGTTCCAGGTCGCCCTCATCGACGGCGGCCCAGGCATGGTGCAAGCCGCTGAGCACGCGCGCATGCTGTTCGCGGTGGTTGGCCAGCGAGGGAAAGGCGATTTGCTCCATCAAATCCTCTTCCTCGCGGAAATCGCGTTCGACGGCCGCAACCAGCTCGCGAAATGCCACACTGAAATGCTGGTCGCTCAATTGCTGCAGCCGCGCCAGCTCCTGAAACAGCGCCTCATGCGCCTCGTCGATGGCGGGAACGCCCAGCGCCATCTCATCCTTCCAATGCGATTTACCCATGCCGATGCTCCAGGTTAAGTCCGTCGCGGTGCGAAGCGGACTGTTCCAGTGTGGGCGCAGCGAAGGGCGAAATCCATGATCTGGATCAAAAGTATGGTGAAGAGGCAAAGAGGAAAACAAGACAAAAACAAATGGATGAAGGGAACAATTCCCCACCCGCAACAAAGCGGTTTTAAACGATGCGCCGTGTTACCGAGCGCCGCTGAAAAACGCCGCTGGCAAGGCGTCTTTGACGCAGACAGTACGCTAGTACGGCAAGTCAAAGCAACGCAGCCAGCGACGTTTTCTCAGCCGCGCGTCTTATTGCCGAGGCCAGTGGGCCCACATGCCTTGCGCATCCACATTCGGCACCTGCAACTGCTGCCCGGCCGACGTCTGCATCGCATCCCTCAGCACGAGGGGCACGAGCAGCAAGGCCGACAAGGCGAGACAGAGCAGCACTTTGAGCGTCAACATGGTCGTCTCCCGGTGTCCTGGCGGCGGCGCGGGGATGCGGCGCCTGCCGGTCACGTTCTATGTACTACCATGCTTGCAGTTTAGTTCATCTGATTGAAACTTCAACTAGTTGCTGTGATGCACTGCACCAGTTGCCGATCGTGACGGCGTTTATTTTGCCTTGCGGCTGCGCCGGGGCTTGCCTGTTGGCGGAAGAAAGGAATCGAACCACACTTGCGTCAACTGCCGCGTATTTTTCGCCGCTTCGCGCTTGACGGCGGCCGTGGCGTGGCCGCGCGCCGTGTTGGCGATGCGGTTGGCGGCGCTCAGGTACATGCTCATCCAGGGGTTTTTCATGGCTAGTCTCGCAGAGAAGGGGGGGCGGCGCGGGTTTGCCGCCATGTCCCCACTCTAGTCCGATGGCTGGCGCCGACCGTGCGCCGGCCCACATAGCCGGGCGCTGCCGGGGGCTAGCCTGATGCAGATCAATACACGTCGCGGCGGTAGCATCCGGCCGCCAGCAGGGCGTCGAGACCGTCCTGGCCCAGCACTTCTTGCAGTACAGCATCGATTCCCGCCGCCATGCCTTGCAGGCTGCCGCACACGTAGACGATGGCGCCTTGCGCCAGCCAGTCGCGCAGTTCGTGGGAGTTGGCGCGCAGGCGGTCCTGCACGTATTCGCGTTTGCCGCCATCGTTGCTATCGCGCGAAAAGACGCGGTCCAGGCGCGCCAGGTGGCCAGCGTCGAGCCAGCCTTGCAACTCTGCGCCGCAGACGCTGTCAAAAGCTTGCTGGCGCTCGCCGAACAGCAGCCAGTTGCGGGCCAGCCCCGCCCGCTGGCGCGCGCGCAGGTGTGCCCGCAGGCCGGCCAGGCCGGAACCGTTGCCGATATAAATGCAGGGCATGTCGACCAGGGCGGGCGCAAAGGCGGGATTGGCTTGCAGGCGCAGGCGGATGGCGGCGCCCACGGGCGCGAAGCGTGTGAGCCAGCCGGAACAGATGCCGTAGCCTTGGTTTTCGCCGCCCGCATGGCGCTCCTGGCGCACCAGCAATTGCAGTTCGCCATCGGAGGGCAGCGAAGCGAGCGAATAGCTGCGCGGCGCGTGATGGGCAATGTCTGCATCGCCATCGCTGCCGTCCGCGTTGCACCCGATGATTTCCGCCAGCGCACCCGCTTCCCAGCTGGCGCCGGCCGGGCCCGTCAAGGTGATTTCATGCAGTTCGCCACCCAGGCTGCCCGGGTTCAGCAGCACGCGGCGCGCCAGGCGCCACTCGGCGTACGACGCTTCTTCCTGCACCCCGATGGCGTCAATGGCGCTGCCGCTGCAGCGGGCCAGCGCCTGCGACCAGGCGGACAGGGCGGCGGGGTCATGCTTGTCGACCTCGATCAGCGGGAAGAGGGAAGTGGCGCCCAGCGCTTGTAATTGTTGCGCCAGCGCATGGCCGAAGCCGCAGAAGGCGCTGTAATGGCGGTCGCCCAGGGCCAGCATGCCGAAGTCCAGGCCGGCCAGCGGCGTGCCCGCCATTTGCTGCAACAGGCGCGCGAAGCGGCGCGTGCCGTCCGGCGCCTCGCCTTCGCCAAAGGTGCTGGCGACGATCAGGGCCCGTTCGTACTGGCGCAATTGCGCGGGATCAAACTGCTCCAGCGACTGCACGTCGACGGCCACGCCAGCCTGCTGCAAGGCGCGCGCGCTTTCCAGGGCCAGGCGCTCGGCCTGACCCGACTGGCTGGCGTAGGCCACCAGGGTGGGCAAGCCCGTGTCCGTCTTGCCCGGTGCGCCAGCACCCAGCAGGGCCCGCTGCGCCTGCACAGCCCGTTTTGCCTTGCGGCGGCCCAGGTACAGCATCCAGCCCGTGACGGCGAACAGGGGCAGGCCCAGGCTGGCGAGCGTCACGATGATGCGGCCCGGCAAACCAAAATACGTGCCCATGTGCAGCGGATAAATGATGTTGACGAGGCGCGGCCCCAGCGCCTGCTGGCTGTACGGCTCGTTTTCCGTGACCATGCCGTCGGCCGGCGCAATGCTCATGCGGCTGCGCGCCCGTTCGTGCGGCGCATCGCTGGCCAGCCACGTGAATTGCACGGTTTCACCGGGGCGCGTGGGCAGGCGCACCGTGGCCAGGGTCCAGCCGGCGGCGTGCTGCTGGAAAGTGCTCCAGGCCAGGCCGATGTCGGCGGCGGGCGATGGCTCCTTCGGCGCGCCTTTTTTGCCCGGTGCTTGCGCCGTGCGGGGCGGCTTGCCGGCCCAGGCGTCGATATTGTCGCGCACCACGTCATAGCTCCAGTAAATGCCCGTCAGGGTCAGCGCCACGTAGACCACCAGGCACCAGGTGCCGGCCACGGCGTGCAGATTCCACAGGAAGGAGCGGCCTTTTAATGCCGGATCGAAGGTCAGCCAGGTGCGCCAGTCCAGCGGACGGCGGGGCCAGCGCAGGTACAGGCCGGACAGTGCCAGGCCCAGCAGGCACAGGGCCAGCGCGCCCGCCACTTGCCGGCCCGGGTCGCGCGGCAGCAGCAGCCAGCGGTGCAGCGATTCCGTCCATTCGAAAAATGCGGCGCCCGCCAGCGCGGGCTGGGTCGCGCCCGTGTACGGGTGCAGATAAACGGACTCGCCGCGCCGCTGACCGTTCTTTGGCGCGAAGAACAGCCGTGGCGCCGCGCCCGCCTGCGCATACACGGTGATCGAGGCGACGCGCTGGCCGTGTTCTGCTGCGGCAATGTTGCTCAGCTGTGCCGGCGTCAGCGGCGCGCGCGTTTCAACGGGCACATGGCGTACGCCGGGGTTCATGACATCCAGTAGTTCATCCTTGAAGGCCAGGGTGGCGCCGCTCAGGCCGATGATCACCAGCACCGTGCCGGCCGTGATGCCGATAAACCAGTGCAATTGAAACCAGACCTGCTTCCAGCTCCAGCGCCAGCGCCGCGCTTGCGGAGAGGCGGCAGGGGCGCGCCGCTGGCGGCTTGCGGACGCGGCGTCGGCATCGGTGCTGGCGCGCAACTGGGGGAGGGAGGACGTGGTCATGGCGGCTTTCGATAGCGCTGCCATGCGGGGCGTCAGGCATGGCAGGGAAGAAGGAAGGCTGACATATTAACGCAAACGAGAATCATTCGCAAATAAGGGCCAGATCCCGAGGCAGGGAGAATAGCCACGGAATTGAAAAATGCTGACATTGATAATTTACATCACAGTGAAATTATGTAAAAATAAAAATCATTCTCATTCGTAACTATGAGCTGATCCTGAATCGTTGAACATGCGCTGCGGATACAGGCGGACCCGCCTGGCAGGCAAGTCCGGCAGCTCCTTGCTTCGTTTTTCCGTGCAAGCCATTGACGATTTCAGCGACCAGTACGCCAGCCAGCATGGCTGGCTGTCTCACCGGCGCAGGACACTTCCTACAGCAATGACAATATCGCGCTCCACCCGGCTTGTCCCGGGCGCCGCGCATGACGGTGCTGTGGCAGTTTTGTAGTACCCAAGCAAGCATGGCCAGCCAGGCGCTACGGCGCATTCGCCAGCTATATTCAGCCCACTTGATAGATTGAAAGAACACGATGACATTGAAACACACCGCAGGCGCCGCCAAGCCAGCCGCTGCCATCCGCAGCCGCAAGCACCAGATCGCCGCCGCGCCGCGCATGCATGGCACGGCCCTGGCCGCCTTCGCCACCCTGGCCATGCCGCTGGCGCTGCACGCGCAAACGGTGGACAAGCCGCAGCAGTTGCAGGAAGTGAAAGTCATCGGCACGGCTGAGCGCCTGATCCAGGCCCCCGTCAAATCGGCGAACGACAAGCTGACGGCGCCGCTGCTGGACACGCCGAAATCCGTGACGGTGATTCCCGCCGAAATCATTTCGCAAACGGGCGCCGTCTCGCTGACGGACGCGCTGCGCACCGTGCCGGGCATCACCATCGGCGCCGGCGAAGGCGGCAACCCCGTGGGCGACAATCTGTTTATCCGCGGCTACAACGCGCAAACGGATACGTATATCGACGGCATCCGCGACACGGGTTCGCAATCGCGTGAAATCTTTGCGCTGGAACAAATCGAAGTCGTCAAGGGCCCGAACTCGGCCTACGGCGGACGCTCGTCCGCGGGCGGCGGCGTCAACCTGATCAGCAAGACGCCGAAAGTCGACAATTTCACCAATGCCACCGTGGGCCTGGGCAGCGCCAAGTACCGCCGCGCCACCCTGGATGCGAACCGCGTCGTCAGCGACGACGTGGCCGTGCGCCTCAACGTGATGGCGCATGACGCCCACGTTGCCGGCCGCGACTACATCAATGGCGACCGCTGGGGCATCGCGCCCTCCGTCACGTTTGGCCTGAAATCGGCCACGCAGGCGACGCTCAGCTACTACCACATGCAGTCGAGCGAATTGCCGGACACCGGCTTGCCGTTCAACAACCCGTTCTCGTCGGGCGCGAATGTGTCGAAAAACGGCAACGGCACGCCCGTCAACGTGCCGCGCGACACTTTCTATGGCCTCGTGAACCGCGACTTCCGCGACACGCAGAGCGATATCGGCACCATCGACGTGCGCCACGACTTCGGCAACAAATTGATCTTGCGCAACGTGACCCGTTACGGCAAGACCAGCAACGACTACGTGTGGACCCAGCCCGACGATTCCAAGGGCAACACCATGCTGTACGGCACTGTCTGGCGCCGCGCCAACACACGCACGACCGATACGGATGCGCTGGCCAATGCGACCAGCCTGGGCGGCGAATGGCTGGCTGGCGGCGTCAAGCACACGTACACGCTGGGCCTGGAAATCAGCCGCGAAGAAACGGACCGCAGCTCCTACCTGTTCAGCCCGGGGACGAACAATCCGCTGGAAAAAGTCGGCTCCAGCTGCCCGACCTCTGGCGCCGCCACCCTGTACAACTGCGCACCGTTGCTCAATCCGAACGCCAACGACCCGTGGGTCTACACGCGCTCCGTGTCCCCGGCACGCACGAACATCGTCACCAACACGCGTTCCGTGTACGGTTTCGACACCATCGAGTTCACGCCGCAATGGCTGCTCAACGTGGGCATCCGCTGGGATGACTACAAGAGTTCGCTGAACACGCCGCAATACACGCTCGACGGCAAGACCACTGCCGCCGTCGGCGCCAATGTGCATGCCACCTTCGCCAGCTACCAGGCGGGCCTGGTCTACAAGCCATCGAGCAACAGCAGCGTGTATGTGTCGTACGGCACGTCGTCCACGCCACCGGGCAATGACGGCGGCGACGGCATCGACGGCTTGACGGTGGCGATCCAGAACCTGAAACCGCAAGAGAGCAAGAGCTTCGAGCTGGGCACGAAATGGGAAGTGCTGCCGGGCGGCCGTTTGTCCGTGAGCGGCGCCTACTTCCAGAGCGACATGAGCAATGCGCGCGTGACGGCGCCGGACGGCAGCACGCAAAACGTGGGCGACAAGCAAGTCAAGGGCATCGAACTGGGCGTGAGCGGCAATATCACGAAGGCATGGTCGGTCTTCGGCGGCTACACGCACCTGAACGCCATCGTGGAAAACAATGGCTATCTCAACACGGGCACGACGGCTGCGCCTGTGTATGTGCCGTCGCCCTACAACGGCAACCAGTTCCCCACGACGCCGAAAAACAGCGCCTCGCTGTGGACGTCCTACCTGCTCACGCCTGCCATCACCGTGGGCGGCGGCGTGAACTACGTCGACAAGGTCTACGCCAACGTGGCCAACAACAAATACGCGCCGGCCTATACGCGCTTCGACGCCATGGCCAGCTATGTCGTCAGCCGCAACGTGACCCTGCAGCTGAATATCCAGAACCTGACGAACAAGCTGTACTTCGACAAGGTTTCCTCGCCGCATTACGCTGGCGTGGCACCGGGCCGCTCGGCAACCCTGACGGCCAACATGAAGTTCTGATGCAGTGATTTTGCTGTAAGGCAAAAGCGCCGTTTCCACCGCAAGGTGGACGGCGCTTTTTTTGCAGCCGGATTGACACGGGGCGGGGCGCAGTCCCGGCCATCCTCGTTTGCCTGATTAGGCGCTACAATAGGGATACTGTTCACTAGTTCCCATTGCCGCCATGACCACTTCCACACCGAATCTCGTCGTCACCCCGTCCGCCCACCCCCTGTCCGATGCCGAGCGCGCCGCGCGCATGGTCAACCCGGCCTTCGGCCGCATCTTCACCGACCACATGGTGGTGATTCCTTACCGTGACGGCAAATGGCAGCAGGGCGAGCTGAAGGCTTATGGCCCCCTGATGCTGGACCCGTCCGCCTCGTCGCTGCATTACGGCCAGGCCATCTTCGAAGGCTATAAAGCGTTTGCCCAGCCCGATGGCAGCATCAAGACCTTCCGTCCGGAACAAAATGCCGAGCGCTTCAACCGCAGCGCCGCGCGCCTGGCCATGCCGGCCATTCCCGTCGAGCTGTTCCTGGAAGCGGGCGATGCGCTGATCGCGCAAGACCGCAACTGGGTGCCGAAGAACACGGGCGAGAGCCTGTACATGCGTCCGCTGATGATCGCCACCGATCCCTACCTGGGCGTGCGTCCATCGGAAGAATACCTGTTCGTGCTGTTCGCCTCGCCGGCCGGCGCCTATTTCCCGAAAGGCGTGAAACCCGTCACCGTGTGGATCAGCGAAGACTTCGTGCGCGCCGCACCGGGCGGCACGGGTGAAGCCAAGTGCGCGGGCAACTACGCGGCCAGCTTGATGGCCCAGTCGCAAGCGCAAGAGAAGGGTTGCGACCAGGTCGTGTGGCTGGACGCCGTGCACCGCGAATACATCGAAGAGATGGGCGGCATGAATTTGTTCTTCGTCTACAAGGATGGCGAAAAGGTCACCGTCGTGACGCCGGAATTGACGGGCACCTTGCTGCCAGGCATCACCCGCCGCAGCCTGCTGGAAATGGCGAAAGACCTTGGCTATGCGACGGAAGAGCGTAAATTGTCCGTCCAGCAATGGCGCGACGACATCGCCTCGGGCCGCATGACCGAAGTGTTCGCCTGCGGCACGGCCGCCGTCATCACCCCGGTGGGCGTGGCCAAGGCCAATGGCTTTGAAATGACCATCAACAACAATGAAAACGGCGCCGTCACCCTGGCCCTGCGCGAAGCGCTGCTGGGCTTGCAGCATGGCACGGCCGCAGACACCCACGGCTGGATGCACAAGGTTTGCTGATCAGCTTGACTGATTGATACCGCGCCGGCACTCAGTTGCCGGCGTTTTATATTCTGAAAGGGAAACCCGATGCAATTGAGAACTGTCTTGCCGGCGCTGGCCGCCGTTTTCCTCAGCCTGTCGGCCGGCGCCGTCCACGCGGCCGACGCTGCCTGCGCCATTCCCCGCAACGTCAGCTACTACGATTATGACGTCAAGCCGTCGGACGAGAAAAACACGTGCTACAAGCAAAGCACCAACGTGCCCACCGATTACTTCATGCTGGCGCTGTCGTGGTCGCCAGGCTTTTGCGACAGCCAGCGCCGCCGTGGCGCCGTGTCGAAGAAGGCCGCCTTCCAGTGCGCCGAGAGCAACCACTTCGGCTGGATCGTGCATGGCTTGTGGGCGCAGTCGGCCAATCCAGCCAGCTGCGATGACATTTCCGCGACGCCGCCGCGCAAGACGGAACTGCACCCGCGCTATTGCAAGGGCAACTTGCCGAAGCTGGCGCCATCGGAGATTTTGCCGTACATGTGCATGCAGCCCGGCGAAGCCTTGCTGCAGGGCGAATGGGAAAAGCATGGCGCCTGCGATTTCGATACGGCCAAGCAGTATTTCGAGAAGGAACGCGAGCTGTTCCAGTCCTTGAAGTTGCCGGACTCCACCATGCCAAAGAACGAGCTGTTCCAGTGGATGAAACAACACAACCCGCAGCTGAAGGGCCGCTGGCTCGGCTATGAAAAGCACTCGGGCGAGTTGCGCATCTGTTATTCGAAAGATTTTAAAGTGATCGACTGCCAGAAGTAAGCTTGCCTGTCCTGCAGCTTTCCGTCATACATGCTAGTGTATTGCCCGGATCAGCAATTGAACAGGTAGTGTATTTATGCAGCAGCGGCACACGCAACCCGTCATGGTGGGCGAGGACGGCTTGCCGCCCGGCGCCCGTGTATGGGCCATGCTGGCGCTGGCCATCGGCGTGGGCATGGCCTCGCTCGATACGGCGATCGCCAACACGGCCTTGCCGGCCATCGCCAGCGAGCTGCACACGACGCCGGCCGCCTCCGTCTGGATCGTGAACGTCTATCAACTGGCCATGGTGGCGACCCTGCTGCCGTTTTCTGCGCTGGGCGAAATCGCCGGCTACCGGCGCGTGTTTATCTCCGGCATGTTTTTATTTACGTTGGCGTCGCTCGCCTGTGCGCTGGCCTGGTCCTTGCCGTCGCTGGTGGTGGCGCGCCTGTTTCAGGGCGTGGGCGCCAGCGCCATGATGAGCGTCAATACGGCGCTGCTGCGCGCCCTGTACCCTAAACATTTGCTGGGCCGCGCGTTCGGCAACAATGCGCTGGTGGTGGCCGTCGCGTTCGCCATCGGGCCCACGGCCGCCTCGCTGATCCTGGCGACGGCGTCATGGCCGTGGCTGTTCGCCATCAATGTGCCGCTGGGCGTGGCCGGCTTCTTCCTGGCCAGCCGCATGCTGCCGGCGACAAGACTGTCCGGCCATACGCTCGATGCGCGCACGGCGCTGTACAACGTGGGTGCCTTCGGCTTGCTCATCTTGCTGTTCGGCGACGCGGCCCATCACGCGGACCTGTCGACCTTGCTGCCGGAGCTGGTGGCCGTGGTGGTCTTTTTTATGTTGCTGCTGCGCCGACAGGCGGGCCATGCGGCACCGATGCTGCCCATCGACCTGTTCCGCCGCCCCCTGTTCCTGCTGTCGTCGCTGACGGCCATCTGCACGTTTGCCGCGCAGGGGCTGGCGTTTGTTTCTCTGCCATTCTATTTTGAAGTCACCCTGGGCCGCTCTCCCGTCGAGACGGGTTTTCTGATGACGCCGTGGGCCGTGCTGGTGGCCGTGATGGCACCCGTGGCGGGGCGTTTGAGCGACCGATACTCGCCGGGCGTGCTGGGCGGCATCGGCCTGGCGGCGCTGGCGGGCGGCTTGCTGACGCTGGTGTGGATCCCGGCGCACCCGAGCGCCTTCGACATCGGCTGGCGCATGGCCTTGTGCGGCATCGGTTTCGGCTTTTTCCAGGCGCCCAATCTGAAGGCCATCATGGGCAGTGCGCCGCCCGAGCGGGCCGGCGGGGCCAGCGGCGTGGTGGCCACCTCGCGCCTGATCGGCCAGGCGACGGGCGCGGCGCTGGTCGCCTACTGCTTCACGGTCTCGGCCAGCCGGGGCACGACGTATGCGCTGTGCCTGGCGGCAGGTTTCGCCGCCGTGGCCAGCATCGCCAGCTTTGCGCGCCTGGCGGTGGCGCAGCCGGCGTGGCTGGCCGGCAAGCGCGATTGATTTATCACAAGAATCAGACGTCAATGGCCTTGTCCGAGTGCATGCGCTTGCGCAATTCGAACTTCTGGATCTTGCCCGTCGACGTCCGGGGCAGGGGGCCGAAATAGATGGCTTTCGGCACCTTGAAGCCCGCCAGGTTGTTCTTGCAGAAGGCGATCAATTCCGCTTCCGTCACCGTCGCCCCTTCGCGCAGTTCGACGAAGGCGCACGGCGTTTCGCCCCATTTTTCGTCCGGCTGGGCGATGACGGCGGCCGCCAGCACTTGCGGGTGGTGGTACAAGGCATCTTCCACTTCCACGCTGGAAATGTTCTCTCCGCCGGAAATGATGATGTCCTTGCTGCGGTCCTTCAGCTTGATGTAGCCGTCCGGATACATGACACCGAGGTCGCCCGTGTGGAACCAGCCGCCCGCGAACGCTTCCTGCGTCGCCTTTTCATTTTTTAAGTAACCCTTCATGCAGATGTTGCCTCGGAACATGATCTCGCCGATCTGTTCGCCGTCGGCCGCCACGGGCTGCATGGTTTCCGGGTCGAGCACGGCCACGGCGCTTTGCAAGTGGTAGCGCACGCCCTGGCGCGACTTTAAAACGGCCCGTTCTTCCTGGCTCAGGGCCGCCCACTCGTCCTGCTCGGCGCAGATGGCGGCCGGGCCATACACTTCCGTCAAGCCATACGAGTGGATCAAGTCAAAGCCCATGGCTTCGATCTTCGCCACCATGGCAGCCGGCGGCGGCGCGCCGGCCACCATGCCGCGCACGGTCCAGTTGATTCCGTCGCGCCAGTTGGCGGGCGCGTTGGCCAGCGCTGCATGGACGATGGGCGCTGCGCAATAGTGGGTGATGCGCAATTCGCGCATCAGGTCGAACACGAGTTTCGGTTCGAACTTGCGCAGGCACACATTGACGCCGGCGCGCGCGGCCACCGTCCACGGGAAGCACCAGCCATTGCAGTGGAACATCGGCAAGGTCCACAGGTAGACGGCGTGCTTGGGCATGTCCCACTCTAAGATGTTCGACAGGGCATTCAATGCCGCGCCTCGGTGGTGGTAGACCACGCCTTTCGGGTCGCCCGTGGTGCCGGACGTGTAGTTGAGGGCGATGGCGTCCCACTCATCGGCGGGCGGCTGCCAGTCGTACTCGGGGTCGCCGCTGGCCAGCAAGGCTTCATAGTCGAGGTCGGAAAACGCGTCCACTTCCGGTCCCAGCAAGTCATTGACCTGGATCACGCGCAAGCCGGGAATCTGCGCCGCCATCTGGCGCGCCAGTTCGGCAAATTCCGTGTCGGCCAGCAAGACTTTCGCCTGGCCATGGCGCAGCATGAAGGTCAGCGAGGCCAGGTCGAGGCGGATATTCAGGGCGTTGAGCACGGCGCCGGCCATGGGGACGCCAAAGCTCGCTTCCACCATGGCGGGGGTGTTCGGCAGCATCACGGCGACCGTATCGCCCGTGCCCACGCCCAGTTTGATGAGGCCGGAGGCGAGGCGGCGCGTGCGCGCATACGTTTCGCGCCACGTCTGGCGGATGGCGCCATGTGCAATTGCCAGGCGATTGCCATATACTGCGGCTGCCCTGGCGATATAGTCGAGCGGGGTGAGGGCGGCGTAGTTGGCGCTGTTTTTGCCGAGGCCGGTGTTGAAATCAGCAGTCATGCTTGTCTCCTGTTAAATAAAATTCTGTAGCTCCCTGTTTCGGGATTGATACCGGTGAGCATAGCACCGGTGCTGGAAAATCACTGTCATCTTAGTGACAGGTCTGAAGGATGGAATGGATAGCAACGATAGTGTAGACCTTGCAATGCCCGAGCTCGACAGCCACGACTGGTTCGCGGCCCTCGATGCGCGGCATCAGACCCTGTTGCGTGCCGGCAGCGTGCTGCGGCACTATGAAGCGGGCGCCTTCGTCACGCGGCGCGGCGAACCGTCGGCGCACTGGATTGGCGTGCACACGGGCTTGATCAAGCTGGCCGTGTACAACGCCGATGGGCGCGGCGCCACGTTTTCCGGCGTGCCGGCCGGCGGCTGGTGCGGCGAGGGCAGCGTGCTCAAGCGCGAACTGCGCCGCTACGACGTGGTGGCCGTGCGCGCCGCCGACATCATCCTCGTGCCCGTGGATCTGTTTCATCTGTTGCTGGCCGAGAGCCTTTCCTTCAATGCCTTCGTCATCCGCCAGCTGAACGAGCGCATGGGCCAATTCATCGCCACCATCCAGAACCAGCGCCTGCTGGCCGTCGACGCGCAAGTGGCGCAAGCGATCGCGCAACTGTTCCACCCCATGTTATACCCGCGCACGTCCAGCGTGCTTGAGCTGTCGCAGGAAGAAATCGGCTTGTTGACGGGTATTTCGCGCCAGCGCGTGAACCAGGCGCTGGGCCATCTGGCCGAGCTGAACCTGATCAGCATCGCGTATCAATCGATCCGCGTGGTAGACCTCGACGGCTTGCGCCGCTATGGCGTGGCGTCGCTGTGATGACAGACTGGGCGCGCGATGTGTGGCATGCTGGCGGCTGGCTTATGACATTGAATTGACGCATGGCACTCGTTTCCGATCATCCTCTGCACTTGCTGGGCTTGCGCTTTCCGCTCCGGCTGCGCGTTACCGTGCGCCAGGGTTTTGTCACCTTGCACAATGAAATCGCCACCAAGAAACTGGCCAGCGGCGACAGCTTCGTCGTGCCCGCTTTCTTGCGCTTCGCCTGCGACGTGATGCCGGGACGGGGCAAGCCGGCCGTCTTCACCCTGGCGCTGGAAGGCGATGAGCCCGAAGGCGGCCACGGCGGCGGCAAGCGCTGGAGCCAGGCGTTGGCGCAGCATATCTTTGATACGCCGCAAGGCAAATGGACGGCGGCGCGTCTGGCGGCCCTGTGGCAAGTGACACCGCACAAGGCACGGGCGCGCCTGTTTGCAGAAGGCGAGGCACTGCTCAGTTTGGTGCGCGAACAGCGCCTGGCGCACGCGCTGCACACGGCGGCACAAGCGGATGCCGACGACGGGCGCGGCGAACGCGACCTGGCGCAAGTGGCGGCCGGCTCCGGCTTTGCCTCGATCCCCGCATTTTGCGACGCCTGCGTGGACGTGGCGGGCGTGCGCCCCAGCCTGTTCCTGCGGGGCCAGGCGCCCGGATAGCCAGACTCCGTTATAATCGGGGCCATGGGATCTTTATTGAAACGCAAACAGTGGCATATGTGGTTCGCCTGCCTGGCGATACTGCTCAATGCGCTGTCGCCGTCCCTGTCGTATGCGTTTGCCTCGTGGCACGCGAACGCGAACAATGCCGCCGTCGAGATCTGCTCGGCCAGCGGCGCCGTGTACACGCAGGCGGATCTGGCGCCAGCCGCCAGATCCACCACCGATTCCGTGCTGCACCACATCGAACATTGCCCGTTCTGCATGAGCCATGCGGGCAGCGTGGGCTTGCCGCCGTCCTCATCCTCGCCGCTGGCCGTCGTCACGGGCCACGACCACTATCCGCCATTGTTTTACCAGGCGCCCAAAGCGCCGTTCGCATGGCTGGCTGCCAGCCCGCGCGGCCCGCCTCTGGCTGCCTGAATACACCAGTCACGCTTTCCACGTCTTAACCGTCTCCACTACGCCCATCGGGCCAGAATGCCATGAAACGTCGTTTATTCCTTCTCGCCGGTACGGCGGGATTGCTCACGCTTGCCGCTTGCGAACAAGCACCGAAACCCCATTACAACGGCCTCGACCTGACGGGAGGCGATTACAAGCCCGACTTCAAGTTGAGCGGCCCCGACGGCAAGGTCTACACCCTGGCCGACTTCAAGGGCAAGTATGTGATGGTCTTCTTTGGCTTCACGCAATGTCCGGACGTGTGCCCGACAGCCCTGTCGCGCGCGCTGGAAATCCGCCAGAAGCTGGGCGCCGATGCCGACAAGCTGCAAGTGCTCTTCATCAGCATCGACCCCGAGCGCGATACGCCCGAGTTGCTGGGCGAGTACATGCGCGCCTTCGACCCCAGCTTCCTCGGCTTGCGCACGGACCCGCAGGCGACGGCGCAGACGGCCTTCAATTACAAGGTCTTCTACCGCCGCGTGCCGAGCGGCAGCTCGTACACGATGGATCACACGGCCATCAGCTATGTGCTCGATAACGAGGGGCGCATGCGCCTGGGCTTGAAGCACCAGTTGACGGGCGACGAGTGCGTGCAGGACATCAAGACCTTGATGAAATCGAAATACACCTTGTAACTATCACGAAAGGAATAATCATGACCCATTTGAAAACCCTGCTGGCCGCGGCCCTGACCGTGCTGTCCTTCTCCGCCGCTGCCCAGACTTCCGTGCAGATCACCGACCCGTGGGTGCGCGCCACCGTGCCGCAGCAGAAAGCCACGGGCGCCTTCATGCAGATCACGGCGCCGAAAGCCATGCGCCTGCTGGAAGTGCGCTCGCCCGTGGCGGGGGTGGCGGAAATCCATGAAATGAGCATGGCGGACAATATGATGCGCATGCGCCAGGTCAAGGAAATCGCCTTGCCGGCCGGCAAAGCCGTCGAACTGAAGCCGGGCGGCTACCACGTGATGCTGCTGGAACTCAAAGGGCAGGTGAAGGCGGGCGACAAGATCCCGCTGACCCTGGTCGTCGAAGGCGAGGACAAGCGCCGCGAAACCATCGAAGTCAATGCCGTGGCCCGTCCGCTGGGCGCCGCCTCGGCCCCGATGCCGGCGATGAAGCACTAAGCTACGGCAATGCCCTTGCAAAGCCCGGTACGCCGGGCTTTTTTGCGTCCGCCTGAAAGTTAAACGGCTGTTTGATATAATTCCGTACGATATTAAACAGTTGTTTAAATGATGGGAATGGCATGACGGAAGATAAAGAAAACGAACCGGCGCGCGCACGCATCCTGCAGGCGGCGGTCCAGCTGTTTGCCGACGAAGGCTACCGGCTCGCGTCCGTGCGCCGGATTTGCGAAGCGGCCCACGTCAACGTGGCGATGGTCAATTACTATTTTCATGGCAAGGAAGAGCTGTACCTGGCCGCCTTCGACCATGCGCGCGCGCTGGCGCGTGCCTCGGCCGCTGCCGCGCCGGATGCCGGCCCTGTGGTGGCCGTGGCACCCGTGGAACAGCTGCGCCTGGCGATAGAAGCGATGGTATTCGACATGCTGCGCCCGGGACCGTCTTCGCTGTTCAGCCGCCTGGTGGCGCGCGAACTGATCGAACCGACGGCCGCCATCCACATGCTGGCAGACCGCGATGTGCGCGCGCACCATGCGCTGTTCACTAGCTTGATCCGTGGCGTGGTGGGGCGGGCCATGCCGGCGGATGTGGTGCAGAAATGCGTGTTCAGCGTGATCGGCCAGGCCGTGTTCTACGCCCGGTCGCGCATCGTGCATGAATTGGTGGCGCCGGAAATCACCTATGACGAGGCGGGCACCGCCAGCATTGCGCAGCATGTCGCCGCGTTCTCGCTGGCAGCCCTCGATGGCTTGCGCCTTCAATATGCCGTGCAGGCGGGCGCATGAAGGCGCGCAACCTGACCCTGGTGCTGGCCGGGCTGGCCATGCTGGGCCCGTTCGCCACGGATACCTTTTTGCCGTCGTTTCCCGCGATCGGCACGCATTTCGACGTCAGCAGCGTGCTGGTGCAGCAGACCTTGAGCGTCTACCTGGCCGCCTATGCGTTCATGACCCTGTTCTACGGCACCTTGTCCGACTCGTTCGGCCGCCGTCCCGTGATCCTGGCCTCCTTGCTGATCTTTGCCGCCGGCTCCATCGGCGCCGCGTTTGCCCCGAGCTTTGGCTGGCTGCTGTTCTTCCGCGGCATGCAGGGCGCCTCGGCTGGAGCGGGCAGGGTGATCGGGCAAGCCATCGTGCGCGACAGTCTAGCTGGCGCGGCCGCGCAAAAGATGCTGGCCAACATCATGATGGTGTTCGGCATCGCGCCCGCCATCGCCCCCATCATCGGCGGCTGGCTGCACGTGGCCTACGGCTGGCAATCGACGTTCGTGTTCACGTTTTCCGTCACCGTGCTGCTGGCGCTCGCTTGCCTGAAAGGCTTGCCGGAAAGTTTAGCCGTCGAGCAACGCCAACCCTTCCACCCAGGCAACATCGCGCGCAATTACTGGCTGGCCTTGCGCCACCGGGCGTTCCTGCTGCGTTCGCTGGCCGTGGCCTTTGCCTTTGGCGGCTTTGCCCTGTACATCGCCTCGGCCCCGCATTTCATCCTGGAATTGCTGCATCTGCCGGAAACGGCCTTTGGCTGGATGTTCATCCCCATGGTGGCCGGTCTGGTGCTGGGCTCGGCGCTGTCGGGCAAGCTGGCCCACGTGGTGAAAAGCACCGTGCTGGTGCGCTGGGGCTTGCTGGCCATGGCGGCCACGGGCGCGCTCAATATCGCTTACAACCACTGGTTCGTGGCCAGCATCCCGTTTGCCGTCGTGCCCGTGATGCTGTACGCGTTCGGCATGTCGCTGGCCTTGCCGGGCATGACCATGTCCACGCTCGACATTTTCCCGCAGATGCGTGGCCTGGCCGCCTCCCTGCAGAATTTCGTGCAGATGCTGGTGTTTGCGCTGGTGTCCGGTTTTGTCGCACCGTTGCTGTTCGACAGTGCGTTCAAGCTGGCGCTGGGACAAGCGTCGGCCGTGGCGCTGGCTGCCGCATTCTGGTGGCTGGGCAGCCGCCAGGGGGCGGAGCAGGGTGTAACCGGGCTTGTCAAAACAATATGACTGGCCCTGAAAAAAGATGGCATGCTTTCTGCTTTGTTACACTGTGACAATCAGACCCCCGCTGCGGGCACGGCAGCACGCGCGCGGGTCTAAGCAGTTTTGCAACTTTACCTTTGGCTATCATGCACTTGATTAACTCCAGTTTGAACCACGCCTTGCGCGTGCCGCTGGCTGCGGAAATCCACTCGCGGCCGTTTTTGCAGCTCGACGCCCCCGAGCTGATCACCCATCTTGCCGTCTATAAAGATGACAGCGCGGCGCCCGGTGCGTCGAATATGGCGGCCCAGCACGCCACCCTGGCGGCCCTGTGCACGCATTTCGGCGTCACGCCGCCAAACGCTGAAGCCAAGTATTTCTATTACGACTTTGGCCGCTTCCGCCTGAAATGGGAATGCCATACGGAATTTGCCACGTTTACCTTCGCCGAGCATCCGGGTGCGGCCTTGCCCCTGGAGCAGGCGTTCGAACGCATGCCCCTGGAACAGTTGCCGCAGCAATGGCTGGTGGGCTTGAAGGGCAAGCTGATGGTGGCGGCCCACGTGGTGCTGGAACAGGCGACTGAACCTGCCGAGATTTTCATGCAGGGCTTGTCGCGCGTGTTCGAGGGCAATACCCTGGCCGGCAGCAAGGTGCTGCAGGGCGGCGAATTGTGGACGGATTTCACGATCCAGTCCGACGGTTTCAGCCGTTTCGTCATCCGCGACGCAGGCATGCGCTCGCAGCAGTCGGGCCGATTGGTGCAGCGCGTGCTGGAAATCGAAACCTACCGCATGATGGCCTTGTTGGGCTTGCCTTACGCCATGCAGGCGGCGCCATCCTTGAATGCCATCGAGAACGAACTGGCGACCCTGGCCGCCGCCATGGTCGACACGGACGACGCGCCGGGCCTGGTCAAGGCCGACGAGGGCGTGGCCGAGCAAACCTTGCTGGACCGCATCACGCGCCTGGCGGCCCGCATTGAAAAATTGTCACTCGACAATAGCTACCGTTTTTCCGCCTCGAAAGCCTATATGGGCCTCGTCAAGGCGCGCATCGACGAGTTGCGCGAAGTGCGCATCGAGGGCATTCCCACGGTCGAGGAATTCATGGACCGCCGTTTGACGCCCGCCATGAACACGTGCGAAGCGATGGCCAGCCGCCAGGAAGCGATGGCGCAGCGCATTGCCAACACGAACGATTTGCTGCGCACGCGCGTGGGCATCGTGCAGGAGTTGCAAAACCGGCAAATCCTGCAATCGATGAACGCCCGCGCGGCGCAGCAGCTGCGCTTGCAGCAAGCGGTGGAAGGCTTGTCCGTGGCCGCCATTTCGTATTACGTGATCGGCCTGTTCAGCTACACGGGCAAGGCGGCCAAGGTAATGGGCTTGCCCGTGAACCCGGAAATCCTCGTCGGCGCGCTGGTGCCGTTCGTGGCGGCCGGCGTCTGGCTGGGCTTGCGCCGCATGCACCACAAGCTGCACGCCGACTGAGCCGTGTAAGCACCTTTGCGGCTCCGGCGGCGCGTACGCCGCGCGCCGCCAATCTTTGCTATCGTGCTGGCCTCATTGTTTGCTACAAGGAAATCAGCGTGCTTGCCAAGGTTGGAGATATCTATAGTGTGTTTTCGCACAGGCTGCAGCAGTATGTGGCTTGCCAGGTCACGGCCATCGACGATGCGGCGTCCGGCAGCCCCCCGCTGGCCGCCATTTTGCAGCTGGACTGGACGGGCGACGCCTTGCCCGATGCCGCAGCCGTGCAGGCGATGCGCCCGCTGGTGTGCGATTACTATTTCTGGAACAGGCGTCACGACCACAGCTTTGCCAGCGCGAAGGTGCCGCGCCACTACAGCCTGGTGGCCAATGTCGCGCCGCTGGTCGAGACGGCAGTGAAAAGCTACAGCGGCGGCTGGCACATGGGCGACAGTGTGTACCGCCAGCGCCGCTGGGAGCAGGTCGACCCGGCCAGGCGCCAGCGCTTCAAGGCGGCATCGAGCGAGGAAGTGATGGTCGGCGGCCAGGCCGTGCGCCAGAAGACAAGCCGCATCGGCGACGACATCCTGCAGGCGCTCGGCGACCTGTCCGAACTGGACCAGCTGCCTTGCCTGACGACCATCGAGACGCGCCACGGCAGCGCGGCGCTGGCCGCCTACATCAACGGCAACCCCATCATCAACGAAGTGCACTGGCAATCCTCGACGGAGGGCGAACTCGACTTGCGCAACAGCAATGTCAGCCGCCTCGTCGTGCATGGCGCAGGCTTGCGCTCGCTGCGCCTGAACGAGGGTTTGAGCACCCTGATACTGAATGGCGCGCCGTCGTCCGCGCTGCGTATCGACGACCCGCATGCGGGGCGCTTCCTGCGCCTGCAGTTGTCCGGCGCCCTGGCGCCATTCCATGGCCTCGACCAGCTGGCGCGCCTGTCGCTGAGCGCCATGCCGGCTGTGGATTTTGCCGCCGTGGCGCAGCGCTTCCCCGTGCTGACGGACCTGACGGTACGGGGCAAGCCGGGCGTGGCGTCGAACCTGGCCAGCATCGCCAAATTGACCCGCTTGCAGGATTTCACCGCGTATGAACTGTTCGGCTACGGTGCCGACGACTTCCCCGCGCCGGCGCAGTTGCCGGCCTTGTCCAGCCTGTGCCTGGCCAGCCTGCCGGCCGACGCCGCCAAGGCCATCAAGGCCAGCTATAAAAAGGCGGCGGCGCTGGGTCTGGACTTGTCCGTGACGCGGCCGCGCAAGCCGGAATGGCTGGCGGAAAACCTGCATAACGCGTTCCGCGACTGGGATGGCCGCGCACATATTTCGGCGGCGTATGCCAAAAAGGCCGCGCAGGCGTACAAGAAGCTGCTGGCCACGGCGCGCACGCTCGATGGGGTGATCGATGCCGGGACGGCGCAAGCCATGGCGCAAGAGATGGTCACCGCCTACGTCGGCGTATTCAACCAGATCGAGCGGCGTTCCAGCATCATCGAAACGGTGGAGCGCGATGAAATCTATGTGGCGCTGGAGCAGGTGCTGGCGCAAGTGCCGCTGCCGGATGTGGCGGCGCTGTACGCCTTGTTCGACCGCCTGCGCGATTTTTAGTCAGACATGCGCTAGAAAAAAAGTTCTAGACGCGGAGTTCTAGAATTGGTATTCTAGCGGAATGTTAAAAAATACCTCCACTCCCCATCCCACGGCCGCCGAACTGGATCTGCTGCGCATCCTCTGGCAGCGCGGTCCGTCCGACGCGCGCGCCGTGTACGACGCCCTGGCCGCCGAGCGTGCCGACGCCAGCTACGCCACCGTGCTGCGCCAGTTGCAATTGATGCATGGCAAGGGCTTGCTGAGCCGCGATGAAAGCCAGCGGCCGCAGCTGTATGCGGCCGTCGAGGCGCAGGAAAAGTTACAGACGAGTCTGCTCAAGGACTTGATCGGCAAGGTGTTTTCCGGTTCCGGCAAGGCGCTCGTGCTGACGGCGCTGCGCGAGCACGTGAGCGACGCGGAACGCCTGGAAATTGAAAAGATCTTGCGCAGCAAGGATGGCAAACAGCCATGAACCTGGACTTGGGCATAGAGTTGGGCAACCTTGTTCCTGCGCTGGGCTGGGTCTTGCTGTATTTTGTCTGGCAGGGCTTGGTCGTCGGCGCCGTGTCCGCCGTGCTGCTCTGGCTGCTGCGCCACGCCAGCGCGCGCTGGCGCTATGCCGTCTGCGCGCTGGCGCTGCTGCTGTGTGTGTGTATTCCTTTTGTGCACCTGCTGTCCCTGCTGTCGGGCACATCGCCGGCCCGGCTGCCGGTGGCCGCGCCGCCCGCCTGGCGCGCCGCGCTGCAAGCGTGGATGCCGGCTCTGGTGCTGGCCTGGAGCGCCGGTGTCGCCCTGATGAGCTTGCGCCTGTGCCTGGGCCTGGCCTGGGTCGGCAAGCTGCGCCGCCAGGCAGTGGCCGCGCCCGCCATCTGGCAGGCGCGCCTCGATGCGCTGGCGCAGCGCATGGGCTTGGATGGCAGTCGGAAAGTGCCGCTGAAGCTGCACGGGGGATTGTCCAGCCCCGTCACGGTGGGATTTTGGCGCCCCGTCATCCTGCTGCCGGCCGCCTTGCTGAGCGGCATGCCCGTCGCCTTGCTCGAAGCCTTGCTGGCGCATGAACTGGCCCACGTGCGGCGCTGGGATTACCTGGTCAACCTGCTGCAAAGCGTGGCCGAGGCGCTGCTGTTTTTTCACCCTATCGTCTGGTGGCTGTCGGCGCGCATGCGGGCCGAACGGGAGCAGGTGGCCGATGCGCTGGCTGCGCAAGCGCTGCAAGACCCGCAGCAACTGGCCACGGCGCTGCATGCCTTGTCCCTGCACGCTGCCGCGCCGCAACATGCCGGCTTGCTGATGTCGGCCCGGGGCGGGGCGCTGCTGACGCGCATCGAACGGCTGATGGCGCCCGGGCTTGATACGGCCGGCTGGAAACTGGCCGTGCCCGCCTTGCTGCTGGCCTGCGCCACCCTGCTGCTGCAGGTGCAGGGCAAGCCCGCCGTCAACGGGACGATGCTGGCCGACGCTGCCTTCGCCATGCTGGACTTGCCCGTCAGCGCGAAACACATGCTGGTATTTGACGACAGCACGGGCCAGGTGCTGATGGCGAAAGACGCGGACGCCGTCGTGCCCATCGCCTCGATCACCAAGCTGATGACGGCCATGGTGGTGCTCGATGCGGGCCTTGACCCGGACGAACAGCTGCGCATCGTGCGCGCCGATGGCGATGCGTCCTTGCAGCGCCACAGCCTGCTGGCCGACGGCGTGGCCGTGTCGCGCGGCGCGCTGTTGCAACTGGCGCTGCTGCCATCCGAAAACCGCGCCGCCGCCGCGCTGGCGCGCACTTATCCCGGCGGCAACGCGGCTTTTCAGCAAGCCTTGCAGGCGAAGATCCGCCACCTGGGCTTGCGCCGCACCAACCTGACGGACCCCGTCGGCAGTTCGCCCGCGAATACGTCGACGGCCAGCGAGGTGGCCAGAATCGTCGCGGCGGCCGCGCGCTATCCGGACATTGCGCGCATCACCAGCCACCCGCAAGTGAGCGTGGCCGTCAATGGCAAGGTCCGCACCTTGCACAACACCAACCCGCTCGTCGGCGGCAAGGGCTGGGACATTTTATTGTCCAAGACGGGCAGCAGCCACGCGGCGGGCAGCTGCCTGACCATGCGCATGCGCAGCGGCGGCAAGCACGTCACCGTAGTGCTGCTCGACGCCGACGGCGCGCAGCGGCGCTCGCTAGACGCCGGACACATCCGCGACACCCTGGCCGGGAGCCCAGGCCGCATGCATTGATACCCCCCCCGGGCGCGCCAGTGCGGGCGCCCATCTTTTTTACACTCTGGAGATGAAGATGACACTATTGGCGAAGTTGATGCTGGCTACGGTTGCGACCATGGCGGCAGGCACGGTGCAGGCGAAGACCCCCGCGCCGGTGCAGGATAAACCGGTTAATTGCGACAATTGCAAGGAATGGAACGCGCCCGTCAAGCCGTTCAATATCTATGGCAATAGCTGGTATGTGGGCACGGCGGGCTTGTCCGCCGTGCTGGTGACGAGCCCGCAGGGCCATATCCTGCTCGACGGCGCGCTGCCGCAATCGGCGCCCTTGATCATCGACAATATCAAGGCGCTGGGCTTTCGCATCGAGGATGTGAAATATATCCTCAATTCGCACGCCCATTGGGACCATGCGGGCGGCATCGCCGCGCTGCAACGGGCCAGCGGCGCCACCGTGATGGCCAGCGCAGCGGCCGCCCCCGTGCTGCAAAGCGGCACGAATGGCAAGGATGACCCGCAATACCAGGCCAATCCCGTCGTGCATGTGGCCAAGGTGCGCAAGGTCAGCCTGGTGGGCGAGGGCGATACCGTCAAGGTTGGACCGTTGACCTTGACGGCCCACATGACGCCGGGCCACACGCCCGGCGGCACGACATGGACGTGGACCTCGTGCGAAGGCCAGCGCTGCCTGGACGTGGTGTATGCGGACAGCCTGAACCCGTATGCGAGCGGCGATTTCCGCTATACGGGCAAAGGCAAGGGCAAGGGAGGTTCGCCAGATATTTCGGCTTCGTTCGAAGCGAGCATCGCCAAGGTGGCCGCCTTGCCATGCGACATCATCATTCCCGTGCATCCGGGCACGACGGACGTGCTGGGCAAGGCGGCCAGGCGCAGCGCCACGAGCAATCCCCTGATCGACGCCAGCGCCTGCCGCGCCTATGCGGCCGAAGCGGGCGGCTTGCTGGCCAAGCGCCTGGCGAAGGAACGGGACGTCGCCTTGCCTCTTGACGCGAAGGGCGCGGCGCACGCGCACTAAGCCGTTTTTACTCTGCCGCCTGCCGCTGTTTTTGCAGGCGTTTCAGGAATACCGTCATTTCCTTGACGGCTTGCAAGTCGCCTTGCTGCTGGGCCACCGTCACGCCCGTGGTCCAGGCAGACTCGGCTTCATCCAGCCGTCCCAACTGGTGCAAGGCCTTGCCCAGCAGTTTCCAGGCGGCGGAATAGCCGGGCTGCTGCGCGGTGGCTTGCGCCAGGTGCAGGGCCGCTTGCTCGGCGTCATGGTCTTTCAGGCAAGCATCGCCCAGGCCAAAGCGCAGCAGGGCGTTGTCGCGCCCCTGCGCCAGCAGTTTTTCAAGTTGTTCACGCAGCATTTTCGCCTCACCTCAATATGCAAGTTAATTCTTGCATATTAGCGCTTGGGCGTGCAAGAAACAAGCCGGCATGCCATTCTCTTGCGGGCGCTGTTCCACCCGCGCCGCATTATGATATTATAAATGAGAATTATTCTCATATGGGGTATGGCGTGGTATCGACTGCCTGGACGCGGCAACTGTCTTCCGAACTGACCTTGTCGGCCGGTTCCGTGCTGTCGCCCACTCCCATCACCGTCAATACGCCCGTGTTCGAGGGTTTGCAAGTCATCGTCTCGCTGAACGGCAAGTTGAGCGGCAGCGTGGATGGCCGTGCGCCGTTTGCCATCACCGATGCGGGCGTCTACCTGGTGCTGGCGCGGGGCCGCCACGAAGGCTGCGACCGCTTTGCGGCGAATACCTTGCAGCGCTACGTGAAAGTGGGACTCGACGCGGGCCATGCGCAGCGCAGCGGCTTCGACCTGGAGCGTCTGGCCGTCACGGGCGGCCAGCAGCTGCACCGTGATGGCGTGCTGGTGATGCGCCAGGCGCTCACGCCGGCCCTGCGGGCCATCGCCACGCAGATCCTGATGTGCCCCTTCGACGGCGCCGTGCGCGACATGTACATGGCGGGCAAGGCGCTGGAGATGGCGGCCGTGGCCAGCGACCGGGTACTGGGACGGGCGCGGGGCGGCGCTGGCGGCGCCGATTTGAGCGCCTTCGAAATCGAGCGCCTGCAGCAGGCGCGCGAGCTGGCCGAGCAGCATTTCCAGCAGCCGCTGGGGTTGCCGGAAATAGCCAGATTAAGCGGCTTGAACGTGAAGAAGCTGACGGCCGGCTTTCGCCAGCTGTTTGGCGTCAGCGTGTTCGAGTACGTACAGGATTACCGTCTGCAGGAAGCCTATCGCATGCTCAGCGCGGGCGGCTATACGGTGACGCAGGTGGCGTGCTTTGTCGGCTATGCCATTCCGCATTTCTCCACCTTGTTTCGCCAGCGTTTCGGCATGCCGCCCAGCCAGCTGGCGCGCGCCTAAGTAACCCCCAATAAATTATTGTGATTTCTGACTGCCATAACCAGCGCTCTGCAAGGTGGCCGACGAGGCTTGCTCACTGCTGGCAGTGCCCGCACTGCGTCGCAGCGAGCGCCTTGCATAGCATCCGGTTCTGTTCGTTATAAATTCACACTAATTTCCCGAGGATTACTTAGCCGGCTGCATCTTTTCCGTCTTTCGTAAGGCGAAGGCCCGATAACGAAAGCAAGCGGAGCTTCCGGATTCTATGATGAATGATATTCATTCTCATTTAAAGCCTGGAAGGATTTACCGTATGTCACGTTCGCAGCCCCACCGTTTGCCGCGCCTTGTGCGCGCCGTTCCCCTTCCTCTCGTGCTGGTCCTGGCTTGCCGCGCCGCCTATGCCGCTGCAGCACCTGATGCGCCGCAAGCCATGCAAGGCGTGACGATCGAAGCGCAGCGCCTGAAAATCGCCACGCAAAGCACGACATCGAGCAAGACCGATACGGCGCTGATCGAAACGCCCGCCTCCGTTTCCGTCATCACGCGCGACCAGATGGATGCGCAGGGCATCCAGTCTGTCGGCGAGGCGCTGCGTTACTCGGCCGGCGTGCTGGCCAGCCCGTCGATGGCCGCTTCGCAGCGTTATGATCGTTTCGATAACGTCAAGATCCGCGGCTTCGACGTGGGCAGCAACGGCATGCTGCGCGACGGCTTGCGCGGCACCACCGTGCAAGCCTGGCCCAAGGTTGAGCCGTATGGCCTGGAAGCGGTGGAAGTGTTACGGGGACCCAGTTCCGTGCTGTATGGCCAGAATTCGCCGGGCGGCATCGTCAATCAGATCAGCAAACAGCCGCTGTTCCAGCCCTACCGGGAATTGCAACTGCAGACGGGCAACTTCCACCGCAAGCAGGTGCAGGGCGATGTGAGTGGCCCCGTGGGCGAGGGCAGCGACTGGGCTTACCGCATGACGGGCTTGCTGCGCGATAGCGATTCGCAATTCACAGGCGTGCCGGACGACAAGGTGTATATCGCGCCCGCCCTGAGCTGGCGTCCCGGCGCGGCCACCAGCCTTACCTTGCTGGCCGACTACACGCGCGACAAGTTCGGTCCGCCCGCCGTGGTGGCGCCCATCCAGGGCACCCTGTTGCCGAACCGCCATGGCCGCCTTCCCTACAACCAGATGCTCAATGAAAAGGGCCTGGACAATCACCGCGTGCAGTATTCGCTGGCCTATCTGCTGGAGCACCGCATCGACGACGTGTGGAGCGTCCATTCCAAGGCCCGCTACGGGCGGGTCAACCTGATCACGGAAACCATCCAGGGCCGCCTGCTGGCCGACCAGCGCACTTTGCGCCGCACGCCCTATTTCTTCGATATCGATGGCGAGAGCTGGTCGCTGGATAACAATGCCAAGGCCCGTTGGCGCAGCGGCGGCGCCGAATTCGAAACCCTGGTGGGCCTCGACTACCGCCACACGAAAGAGGATTATTTGCTCAATGGCGGTCCGGCCGGCGCCGAGATTGATATGTATCAGCCCGTCTATCTGGGCCATATGCTGCCCACGCCCGAGCGCTATGCCAGCACCGTGCAAAGCTCGGACCAGTACGGCCTGTACGCGCAGCAACAGATCAAGCTGGCGCGGCAATGGGTGCTCAGCGCGGGCGTGCGCAAGGATTGGTCGGACACGTCCACGCGCGACCAGCTGGACGGCGTCACGCCGCCGTCGCAAAAGGATGATGCGCTGACGTGGAAGGCGGGCGCCGTGTATCTGGCCGAGAATGGCCTGGCACCTTACGTCAGCCTGATGACCTCGTTCAACCCCGTGCTGGGCAACGATTTCTATGGCAAATCCTACGACCCCACCAAGGGCAAGCAGGCGGAAGTGGGCGTGAAATACCAGCCGCCCGGTTTCGACGGATTTTTCACGGCCTCCGTGTTTGACCTGCGCCAGGAAAACGTGCAGACCCTGGACCCGAACAACTCGCTGAACCGTTTGCAGACGGGCGAAATCAAATCGCATGGCGTGGAACTCGATGCGCTGGCCAATCTCACGCGCAATTTCAACGTGGCGGCCAACGTCACGTGGAACCGCCTGGAAGTGAGTAAAAGCAATAACGTCAATGAAGTGGGCAAGCGCCCCGTCGGCATGCCCGAAACCATGGCCAGCGTATGGGGCAAGTACAAACTGGTGCAAGGCCCGCTGGCGGGACTGGGCATCGGCCTGGGCTTGCGCTACACGGGCGCCAACAAGGCCGACTCCGCCAACCGTATCGACGTGCCGTCCTACCTGCTGACGGACCTGGCGCTGGACCTGGATCTGCTGCGGCTGTCGCCATCCCTGCGGGGCACGCAGCTGGCGCTGAACGTGACGAATCTGAGCAACAAGCATTACTACGATAGTTGTTCATCGAGCAATTGCAGCACGGGCGATGCGCGCCGCTTGCTCCTGACCGTCAAGCATGCGTGGTGATGCCATGAGAAAAATTGTATCCGTGCTGGCCGCCGCGCTGTTGTTCTGCATCAGTTTGTCAGTTGAAGCCGTCACCGTCACCGACCTGGCGGGACGCACGGTGAACGTACCCGGCCAGGTGCGGCGCATCGTGCTGGGTGAAGGCCGCCTGATCTACACCTTGTCCATGCTGGAAGGAAAAAATCCCTTTGCCCGCCTGGCGGGTTGGCAGGGCGATTTCCGTCATCTCGATGTGCAGGGCTACGCGGCCTACCGCAAGGTCTTCCCGCAAGCGGAGCGGGTGCCCCTGGTGGGCGCCACCTCGGCCGACAGTTTTAGCGTGGAAAAAGCCCTGTCCTTGCGGCCCGACCTGGCCATCCTGGCCCTGTCGGGCGGCCACGGCCCCGCGCCGGGCAGTGATGCCGTGCGCCAGCTGGAAGCGGCCGGCGTGCCCGTGATCTTTGTCGACTTCAGCAACCATCCGCTGGCCAATACCGTGCCCAGCATGCGCCTGATGGGCAAGGCGCTGGACCGCCAGGCGCAGGCCGCCGCCTTCATCGCCTTTTACGAAGAGCAGGTGGGTAAAGTCGCGCGCGCCGTGCAAGCGGCGCAGGCCAGGCCGGGCTTTCGCCGTCCCAGCATCTTCGTCGACATGCTGGCGGGCTTGCAGGGCTGTTGCGGTTCTCCCGGCACGGGCAATTTCGGCGAGATGATTGCCCTGGCCGGTGGCGAGAATATCGGCGCCGGCAAGATCCCCGGTCCCATCGGTACCCTGAACCCGGAATACATCCTGTCGCGCGATCCCGACGTGTATGTGGCGACGGGCGTGTTCGCCAGCGGGCAGGGGGGCGTGACCCTCGGTTACCAGGCCACCTTGGCGCAGGCGCGCGGCAGCCTGCGTGCCGTGGCTTCGCGCACGGAAACGGCCCAGCTGAGCGCCGTGCGCGAAAAGAACGGCAGGCGTGCGCACGGTCTGTGGCATGTGTTCTATGACTCGCCCGAACACCTGGTGGCCGTGCAGGCGCTGGCCAAGTGGCTGCATCCGCAGCTGTTTGCGGACCTGGACCCGGTCCGCACGCGCCTGGAAATGTATCACCGTTTCATGCCGATTCCCGCCACGGGCGTATTGTTCGTGGACCTGCAGCCGTGAGCGCCGTGCTGACACAGGCGCTGCCTGCCATGGCGGCGGGCAGGGCGTACCGCCAGCGCCATGTGCGCCGCGTCCTGCTGGTGGGCGCGCTGCTGTGCGCGCTGGCCGTCTCGCTGGCGATAGACATCGCCACGGGGCCGTCCGGCATGGGCATGTCCCGCCTGTTCCAGGTGCTGCTGCAGCCCGATGGCGTGCCGCGCATGGAGCAGGTCATCGTGTGGGACGTGCGCCTGCCATATGCGCTGATGGCCGTGCTGGTGGGCGCCGCGCTGGCGCTGGCGGGCGCCGAGATGCAGACTATCCTCGTCAATCCGCTGGCCAGCCCGTTCACCCTCGGCGTGTCGGCCGCCGCCTCGTTCGGCGCCGCGCTGGCCATCGTCCTGAACTGGAGCTTGCCCGGGGTGCCGCCCCAGTACGTGGTGTCGGCGAATGCCTTCCTGTTCGCGTTTGCGTCCGTCGGCCTGCTGCACCTGCTGACGCGCTGGCGCGGCTTCGGCGTGGAAAGCCTGGTGCTGTTCGGCATTGCGCTGGTGTTTGCCTTCAATGCGCTGGTGGCGCTGCTGCAGTTTGTCGCCAGCCAGGACAGCTTGCAGCAGCTGGTGTTCTGGACCATGGGCAGCCTGTCGCGCTCTTCGTGGGACAAGATCGCCATCCTGGCCGCGGCGCTGGCCGTGATCGCGCCATGGGCCGTGCGCGACAGCTGGGCCATGACGGCGCTGACCATGGGCGAGGACCGCGCGCGCAGCTTCGGCGTCGATGTGCGCCGCTTGCGCATGCTGTCCCTGCTGCGTATCAGCCTGCTGTCGGCGCTGGCCGTGTCCTTTGTCGGCACCATCGGTTTCATCGGCCTGGTGGCGCCGCATATCGCGCGCCTGCTGGTGGGCGAGGACCACCGCCTGCTGTTGCCCGCGTCCGCGCTGGCCGGCGCGCTGATCCTGTCGCTGGCCTCGATTTGCAGCAAGACGCTGATCGACGGCGTGCTGATCCCCGTCGGCATCGTCACGGCGCTGGTCGGCATCCCGTTTTTCATGCTCATCGTCATGCGCCAGCGGGGAGGTGCGGCATGAGCGGCCTGCTGGTGCGCAATGCCTGCGTGGCGTATGGACGGCGCGACGTGCTGCGTGGCGTCAGCCTGCCGCCTTTGCTGCTGGGCAGCGTGACTGCCCTGATCGGCCCGAACGGGGCCGGCAAGTCGACCCTGTTGCGCGGCATCGCCGGCTTGCAATCGATGCAGGGCGCCGTGCTGCTCGATGGCGTGGACCTGGCCTGCGGGCCGCAGGCCCGGCGCGCGCAGAGCATGGTGTACCTGCCGCAAAGCCTGCCCTCGCGCACGCGGCTGGGCGTGTTCGAGGCTGTGCTCAGCGCCGCGATGGCGGGGCGCAGCGAAGGCTGGCTGGGCGCCAAGGTCGATGCGGCCGCCGTGGCCAGGGTGGAGGCCGTGCTGGCGCGTCTCGACTTGCTGCCCCTGGCCAGTCGCCAGGTCGAGGCGCTGTCGGGCGGCCAGCGCCAACTGGTGGGCCTGGCCCAGGCGCTGGTGCGCCAGCCGAGGGTGCTGCTGCTGGACGAGCCCACCAGCGCGCTGGACCTGTATCACCAGTTCCAGGTGATCGAGGCGATACGGCGCGCCACGCGCGAACATAGTTTGATTACCGTCATCGTCCTGCACGACATCAACCTGGCGCTGGGCTGTGCCGATCAGGTGATGGTGCTGCACGATGGCGTGCTGGCGGCGTCGGGCGCGCCGCATGCCGTGATTGACGCCGCCCTGATCGCGCGCGTCTACCGGGTACGGGCCACGGTACGCCAGCTCGATACGGCTGCCGTCGTCTGCGTGGAGGGAACATTGTGAGCGACTGGCGCGATTTATCGGCCTTGCTGGCGCCCGTGCGGGGCCGCTTGCTGGGCGCTGGCGCGCTGCAGGCGCTGGCCGCCCTGTGCGGCGTACTGCCGTACATCGCCATGGCGCAACTGGGCGCCTTGTTGTTGGCACCGGATGCCGATGCCGGCCATGCCTGGAATATGCTGTGGCTGGCACTGGCTGCGCTGTGCCTGCGCCAACTGGCGACGGCGCTGGGCCTGCACCTGACGCACCTGGCCGATGCGGATTTGCAGTGCCAGTTGCGTCTGCGGCTGGCGCGCCAGTTGTCCAGAGTGCCGCTGGGCTGGTACGCGGGCAGCAATGCGGCCAGGGTCAACGAAATCGTGCAGCGTGATGTGGCGGCGCTGCACCGCCTGGTGGCGCATGCGCCGTCCGACCTGGCCGCCGTGGTCGTCGCGCCCGTGGCATGCCTGGCCTGGCTGCTGCAGACGGACTGGCGCATGACGGCCGTCACCCTGGTCGCGCCAGCCCTGGCCTGGTGGCGCTACCGGGGCATGGTCGCGCCAGCCTTCCGTGCGGGACAGGCGCAGTTGCAGCGCACTGGCGGCGCACTGGCCGCTGCGATGGTGGAACTGGTGCAGGGCATGGCCGTCTTCAAGACGTATGCGCAGGAGACACTGCCGCAAGCACGCTTCCAAGCCGTGGCGGCGCGCCATGCGCGGCAGTTTTTGGCCTGGGTGCGGCGCTGGGGCGGCATGGGCGCGCTGGTCGATGTGCTGCTGTCGCCGCCCGTCGTGCTGGCTTTTGTCGTGAGTGGCGCCTGGCTGGGTGCGCAAACGGGGGCGATGGCACCCGCGCAGATGCTGCCGTTTGCCTTGCTGGGCATGGCCTTGTGCGCGCCCGTGGCCGCGCTGGGGCACGGCGCCGATGACTTGAAGGGAGGTTTGGCGGCGGCGCGCAGGATCGGCGCCTTGCTGGCCGAGGCGCCGATGCCGCAGGCGCAGACGCCGTTGCTGCCTGCTGGCGACGATGTGCGTTTTGAACAGCTGCGGTTCGCCTACCCGGGCGGCGCCGACGTCTTGCACGGCATCGATTTATGCCTGCCTGCGGGCAGCGTGACAGCCCTGGTGGGGCCGTCGGGCGGCGGCAAGTCGACCCTGGCCATGCTGTTGCCGCGCCTGTGGGACGCGACGGGCGGCGCCGTGCGCATCGGCGGCGTCGACGTGCGCCAGATCGATCCCGCCGTGCTGTATGCGCGTGTGGGGTTTGTCTTGCAGCACACGCAAGTGCTGCGCCTGTCCGCGCGCGACAACATCCGCCTGGGGCGGCCGGAGGCCAGCGACGCCCAGGTGGAAGCGGCGGCGCGCGCCGCGCACATCCATGACCGCATCACGGCCTTGCCGCAAGGGTATGACACCTTGCTGGGCGAAGGCCTGGCGCTGTCGGGCGGCGAGGCGCAGCGCCTGGCGATCGCCCGCACCCTGCTGGCAGATCCGCGTATCGTCGTGCTGGACGAGGCGATGGCGGCCCTCGACCCCGAGTCGGAAGCGCTGGTGCAGGCTGGCTTGTCGGCCTTGCTGGCGGGACGCACGGTGCTGGTGGTGGCGCACCGGCTGCGCACCATCGTGCAGGCTGACCAGATCGCCTTGCTCGATGGCGGACGCCTGCGTGAGCTGGGCACGCATGCGCAGCTGCTGGCCGCGCGGGGCGCGTATGCGGCCCTATGGGAGGCGCAAAGCCGGGTTGGCGAGGTGACAGCATGATCGCCACCGTGCGTTTGCTGTTGCGCCTGCTTGATGGCGCGGCCGCCGGCAAGTTGCGCCTTGCGCTGGCGCTGATGGCGGCCAACAGTATCCTCGGTGCGCTGGCCCTGTGCATGCTGCTGCCGCTGCTGCGCGCCTGGCTGGCGCCGCAGCCGGGGCAAGCGCAAGGTGCATGGCTGCTACTGTTCCTGCTGCTGGCAGCGGCCAGCGCCGCGCTGCGCCATGTCACTCGATTGCAAGGCTATGCTGCCGGTGCCCACTGCGCGCATGCGCTGCACCGGCGGCTGGCCGATAAAATCGTGCGCCTGCCGCTGGCCTGGTGCACGCCGCGCCGCGCCGGCGATATGCGCCAGCTGGCCTCTGGCGGCGTGATGGCCGTGATGGGCGCGCCCGCGCACCTGCTGCAGCCCCTGTTTGATGCCGTGCTGGCGCCGCTGGTGCTAGGACTGCTCTGGCTGGCCGTCGACTGGCGCCTTGGTGCGGTGCTGCTGCTGGCCATGCCACCCTTGTTATTCGTGTATCGCTGGGCGCTGGCCTGTGGCAGCCGGGCCGAGACGGCGCTGGCGGCCAGCAGCGCCGAAGCGAATGGACGCGTGCTGGAATATGTCGCGGCGCAACCCGTGCTGCGCGCCACGGGCCGGTCCGAGCTGGGCAGCGCCATGCTGGAACGGTCGCTGATGGAACAGCGCCAGGCGGAACGGCGTTCCCAGCATTTGCTGTTCCCCGCCGCCCTCGGTTTTACCGTGGCGGCGCAGCTGGCATATGCACTCTTGCTGGCCGTCGGCTTGCGCCAGGTGTTGGCCGGCGCACTGGATGTGCCGGCGCTGCTGGCGACATTGATCGTCGCCACCGTGCTGGCCGAAGCGATGGCCGCCGTCGTGCACACGGGCGCCGCCCTGCAACAGGTGGCCCACACCCTGCGCCAGTTTGATGGCGTGCTGGCGGAGCGGGAGTTGCCCGTGCTGGCGTTGCCCGGCCGTGTGCCGGAACATGGCGCGCCAGCCGTCGAAGCGCGCCATGTCTGCGTGCGGCGCGACGGACGCCCCATCGTCGATGCCGTCTCGCTGGAGATTGCTCCGCGCTCCCTGACGGTGCTGGCGGGCGCCTCCGGCTCGGGCAAGACGACCTTGCTGCAATTGCTGTGCCGTCAGATGGATCCCGACAGCGGCGTGCTGCTGGCCAGCGGCGTCGATATGCGGACCAATGACGACGCCGCGCTGGCCCAACTGGCAACACCGATGTTCCAGCATGCCTGGCTGCTGCCGGCCAGCTTGCGCGACAATCTGAGCCTGGGCCGGCAGGTCCAGGCGCAGGATCTGCTGGCGGCCCTGTCGGCGGCTGGCCTGGCATCGCTGGCGCAGTCCATGCCGCAGGGCCTGGACACGGTGGTGGGCGAAGGCGGCTGGGCCTTGTCGGGTGGGGAGCGCCAGCGGCTGGCGTTCGCCCGCGCGTTGTTGAAACCCGCGCCCTTGATGCTGTTCGACGAACCGCTGTCGGCGCTAGACGCCATCAGCGAACGGCGCGCCATCGCCACCCTGGCCGGCCTGGCGCGCGCCCATGCCGTGGTGGTCGCCACGCACCGGCTGGCGATTGCCGCTCAGGCCGACCAGATCCTGGTGATGCAGACAGGGCGCATCGTCGAACGGGGCACGCATGCGCAATTGCTGCGGCAGGGCGGCGTGTACAGCGGCATGCAGCGCCAGGCGGGCCAGGCACCGGGATGGCACTTGGAGGGGTAGGTCTTTATTGAGAGTGAATTATCATTTATAATGCAATTCATTTGCATTTAATTCTCTTTCAGGAATCCCCATGTGCCTCTTTTTACAGCGCCCGATGGCGCTGCTGCTGGCCGCTGCCAGTCCGCTGGCACTGGCGGACGGACCCGCTGTGCAGGACGTCGTCACTGTCAGCGCTGAGCGCCAGCATTACCGTAGCCTGTCCGCCACGGGCGCCACCAAGACGGACGCTTTATTGATGGACTTGCCGCAAAGCGTGCGCGTGCTCACGGGCGACCTGCTGCGCGACGCTGGCGTGACGACTTTGGCTGGCGCGCTGGACCTGGCCAGCGGCATTGCCAGGCAAAGTCCGCTGGGCGGCTTGTGGGACAGCTACGCCATGCGCGGTTTCACGGGCGACCCGAATTTCGGCTCCGACTACATGGTCAACGGCTTTAGTTCCAGCCGCGGCTACAACGGCCTGCGCGACGGCGGCAATACGCAGAACGTGGAAGTGCTCAAAGGCCCCGCGTCGGCCCTGTACGGCCGGGGCGAGCCGGGCGGCACGGTGAACATCACGACGAAAAAGCCGAAATTCGCGCCCGAGTACGGCGCCGATGTATCGCTGGGCGGTTTTCAGACGCGCCGCGCCGCCCTGGATTTGACGGGACCGTTGAGCGAGACCGTCGCCTACCGCCTGAACGCCGCGCATGAGGAAGGGCACAGCTTCCGCGATACGGTGAAGGTCGAGCGCAGCCTGTTTTCGCCTTCGTTTCTCTGGCTGGCGGGCGAGCATACGACCGTGTCCTACGAGATCGAAGCCGTGCGCCAGCGCGCGCCGTTCGACCGGGGCGTAGTGGCGGTGAACGGCAAGCTGGGAGCCGTGCCTGTCTCGCGCTTCCTGGGCGAACCGGGCGACGGCCCCATGACGGTCAAGTCGCTGGGCCAGCAGCTGTTTATCCACCATGCGCTGTCCGATGACTGGACGCTGCAGGCGGGCGTTTCTTACCGCGACAGTGCATTGCGCGGCTATTCGACCGAGGCGAACAAGCTGCTGGCCGATGGCCGCACCCTGAACCGCCAGCGCCGCCACCGCGATTTCTCGGCCACCGACGTCTCCGCCCGCGTCGAGGTGCTGGGCAAGTTCAAAACGGGCGCGCTGGCGCACGAAGTGCTGGCCGGCGTGGATGCCTATCATTTCGACGACCACCGGGTGCAGCTGCGGCGCAATCCATCGGCCGCGAATGCCTATGCCATCGACATTTTCAATCCCGTGTATGGCGGCAAGGCCGCTCCGCTGGCCCTGTCCATCGATACGCAGGAAGGGCAACGGGCGCGCGGCCTGTATGCGCAAGATCAACTGGAGCTGGGCGCGCAGTGGAAGGCGCTGGTCGGCGTGCGCCACGATACATACACGCAGGACGTGACGAACAATCGCCTGAATGTCAGCAGTCGCCAGTCGCTGTCGGCCACCAGCCCCCGCGCGGGCCTCGTCTATCAGCCGTCGAAAATGTGGTCGCTGTACGCGAGCGCGGCGAAAGGCTTCCGGCCCAACAGCGGCATCAGCATCGCCAACCAGGCGTTCCCGGCCGAGCGCAGCCGTTCGTATGAGCTGGGGGCGAAGCTGGAAACGGGCAAGCTGACGGGCACCGTGGCCGTGTACGACATCCGCAAGCGCAATGTGCTGACGACCAATCCCGCCAACACGGATTTCGCCATCGCGGCGGGCGAGGTGGGCAGCCGGGGCCTGGAACTGGACGTGTCGGGCGAAGTGGCGCGCGGACTGCGCGTCTCGGGCGCGTATGCCTACACCAGCGCCACCGTCACACGCGGCGACAATACGATCGTGACGGGCAGCCGCTTCGCCAACGTGCCGCGCCACAGCGCCAATGTACTCGCCACGCAGCAGTTCGCGCTGGGTACGGGCACGGCCAGCGTGGGCGGCGGCGTGCAGTACGTGGGCGAGCGCCCGGGCGACGTGGCCGTCAGCAGCCAATTTACCCTGCCGGCCTACGCGACGGCCAGGTTGCTGGCGTCATATGCGCCCAACGCCAGACTGCGATTGGCCTTGAACGTGGAAAACCTGTTCAACCGCAGCTACTATGCGAGTTCCTACAGCCAGCTGTGGGTGGCGCCGGGGGCGGAGCGCACGCTGACCCTGAATGCCCATTACTGTTTTTAAGGGATGACGATGACCTTGACTACTCCCGCCACCCTGCGCACCCGCATCGCCGTCATCGACGTACTGCGCGGCCTCGTCATGCTGATCATGCTGTTCGACCATGTGCGCGAGACCGTCTTTTTACACCATCAGGTCAGCGACCCGATGGATGCGGCCAGCGTCGATCCGGCCCTGTTCTTCACGCGTCTGGCCGCCCATGTCTGCGCGCCCATGTTCGTTTTCCTGACGGGACTCTCCGCCTGGCTGTACGCGCATCCGGCCGCCGGTCCGCGCAGTGCCAGCGGCTTTTTGTTCAAGCGGGGCTTGCTGCTGGTGGTGCTGGAGCTGGTGTTCGTCAATTTCGCCTGGAGCGGGGCGTTTCCGCCCGCCGTGCTGTATCTGCAGGTGATCTGGGTCATCGGCCTGGCCATGATGGCGCTGGCCGTGCTGCACAAGCTGCCCTTGAAAGTGCTGGCGCTGCTGGGCGTGGCGATCATCGCGGGCCAGCATCTGCTCACGGGCTTGCGCGCGCAAGAGGGCAGCTTTGCATATTATCTGCTGACGGTGCTGCTGCAACGGGGATACCTGGTGGCGGACGGCGCCATGCGGATCAAGGTCAGCTATCCGCTGCTGCCGTGGATAGGCGTGATCGTGCTCGGCTATGCGGCCGGGCCCCTGTATGCACGCGAGTTTTCCGCCGAAGCAAGGCGGCGCTGGCTGCTGGCGCTGGGCGCGGGCAGTTTGCTGCTGCTTGGCCTGCTGCGCGGTTTCAATCTGTATGGCGAAACCCTGCCGTGGGTGGCGGGCGACACGGCCTTGCGCACGGCCATGAGCGTGCTGAACTTCACGAAATATCCGCCGTCGCTGGACTTTTTGCTGTTCACGCTGGGCCTGGGGCTGCTGGGCCTGGCCTGGCTGGAAAGCGTCGATAACGGGTTCACGCGGGCTTGCGCCACCTTTGGCGGCGCGCCCATGTTCTATTACTTGCTGCACCTGTATTTGCTCTTGATCATCGGCATCACCCTGACGGCCGTGCTGGGCGCCAATCACGGTGCCCGCTATGGCGTCGAACACATCTGGCAAGTCTGGCTGATCGCGCTGGCCCTGATGCCCGTGCTGTACTTTCCCTGCCGCGCGTTTGCCAATTACAAGCGCACTTCGCAACGGTCCTGGGTGCGCTATTTCTAAGCTCGCCTACTTGCAGTAGAGGCGATCAATGCTATGCGCCGATGCCAGGTAATGCCGCGTCTGCCACGCGATGGCCACGCGGTAGGCGCACGGCGGGTCCAGCGCCACGTTGACGGGAAAACCGCCATTGTTGCCCGATAAGTGGGGGCCGCCCGCGCCGCCGCGGAACAGATAATTGCTGGGTGGCGGCGGTGGCGTGAAACTGGCGGCCGGCAGCGGTGGCGGCGGGTGCTGGATGCCGTTGTTGTTGGAAATCGTGATATTGAAAAAACGCAAATGCGGGTGGTCGATCGTGTACAGGATATGCACGAGGCCGCCCGCGATGGGGTTGCAGGCATTGCTGCGCAACTCTTCCAGGTCCAGCGCCACGATGACGGGCGAATTGTCGAAGACGATGGAGTCGAGCCCGTCCGTGGCCACCAGTGCCAGGGTATTTCCATCGCGCACCTCGAAGCCCAGGCGGTAGCGGCGTATTGGTTCGCTTTCGACCGCTGTCAGGCTGCGGCCCGCGTCGAGGATGGGCAAGCCGCCCGGCAGCTTGGCCGGATGCAGGCTGGTGATGGCGGGCGTATTCACGGTAAGCAAGTCGAACGTGCGCAGGAAGATATTCTGCTGCACGATGACGATGGCCGTCGTGCCATCGCGCATGTCCACCGTGACTTGCTTGCCGTCCACCCGTATCCAGCCGCCCGGTTTCAGATCGCCCGCGTCGACGATCACTTGCGCCGAGTCGGCCAGGCCCAGGCCATTCGTATAAAACACATAGCCGACGAGGGTGCCGAGCACTTGCGTCAACGGCACCAGGCTGGCGGGCGGCACCGTCGGGATGGCCGTCGGGTCGTCCGTGCCGCCGGGCCAGGACCATTCGCCGATCAGGAAACGGTATTCGAGCGGGTTGGCGGGGATGGCGCTGTTGCGCAGCGGGCAATTGCCTTTCAATGTGACGCCGCCGGCGAACACGTACGAGGCGCCGGCGCCGCCCGCATAGCCTTGCGCGGAAAAGCCCGCCAGCGAGGGAAACGGGTGGATGTCGAACACTTCCACCTGCTGCCAGTGGGGCACGCCTTCCACGTCGGGCGGCAAGACATCTTTCGAACACAATTCCACGCAGAAACAGTGGCCCACGTTTTCGCGCCCCGGCTGGCGGCCGTTGGCTTGCGTTTCCGACAGGATGGTCACGCTGCCCAGCTGCGCCGTGAAATACACGTCGGGGCCGCTGGCAAATTCCACGTTGATGAACGGCGAAAACGGCGTCAGCGTGAAGTCGGACGTCAGGTAATCGATGCGGAAGCGCCCCGTGGCATCGGTGACGGCAACGCCCAGCGCATCGTCCTGCAGCCAGTCCGCGTCGAAGGCGCGCACGGTGGCGCCCGCGATCGGCGCGTGGGGCGCATCGCAGGTGCGCAGGCGGCCGCAGATGGTCCAGGCGCCGAAGCGGGCGCGCACCAGGCACCAGAAGCGTTGCGGCAGGCAATAGTCCCAGACGGCGACGAAATCGTTGTCGGCCTGGCGCCAGCGGGGCTGGAGGGTGGTGATGGAAAATTGCAGCGGCACGGGCTCTTTCGGCCCCGGTTTCAAATGCGGCACGGTGGGGCACAGGATATCGACTTCGACGGCCTCTCCCTGGTAATCGCCTTCCAGGGTGAAACTGTAGTTGCCGTCGTCATCCGTGCGCGCTTCGGCCAGCAGGAAGGGGGCTTTCGCCTGCACTTCCTCGTCCGTGAGGATGGCGAAGGTTTCCTTGGCGCTGGCCACGGCCAGGGCCGTGACGTTTTGCGTGTCGCGCGGCCGGTACAGGCGCACGATCACGTGCGACAGCGGTTCCGGACATTCGGCACAGATCAAGCCGCACAGCTTGCCCCGCAGGATATAGGCCATGATGGTTCTCCAGCTCGGTTGGACAGTTGCGCCGCTCGCAATGGCGGCGCTGTTACCAAGCTAGCAAATGGGTGGCCGAGGGGCTTGATCCTGCGTAAAGGAGTGGCTATTTAATCAGTGCCAATACCTCGCGGAAACGCGGGTGCTTGCAGTCGCGCAACCATTCAAAGGCCAGCATCTCGACCGTCACCAGCTGCGCGCCCAGTCTGTCCAGGCGGGCCAGCGCCGCGTCGCGGCTGGCGGCCTGGCGCGAGCCGACGGCGTCGATGGCGATGACGACGTCATACCCGAGTTCCAACAGGCCGATGGCCGTCTGCAGCATGCACACATGGGCTTCGCAACCCGTGACGACGATTTGCCTGCGTCCGGGCGGCAAGATCGCCTGCAAGCCGTCGGCACAGGCGCCGAAATGCGTCTTGTGCAAGGTGCGTTCGCACAGCGCGGCGATCTCGTCCACGTTCGGCCCCAGCCCCTGGCGGTTCTGTTCCGTGCCCAGCACGGGCACGCCGAGCAGGCGGGCAATCTTCGCCAGGCGCAGGTTTTGCGCCAGCACCAGGCCGGCGTCGTGGATGGCCGGCATCAAACGGCCTTGCAGGTCGACAATGACCAGTACGGCCTGGTTCGCATCCATCAGCATGGCATTCTCCTTATTAGTAATGGCGACAGGACAGTGTAGCGCGCATTCAGCTTGGCCAGCTGGGCACGGCCGTCTCGCCCATCAGATAGGCGTGATTGAGCTCGATGGCGTCGCGCAGGTAGTTCCACAGGGCGCTGACCCGGGCGATGTTGCGCCGCTCGCTGGGCGAAACCATCCAGAAGGCGCGCAGCAGGTCGATCTCGCCGTCGAGCACGGGCACCAGCTCGTTCGATTGCTGGGCCACGAAGCAGGGCAGGATCGCCAGCGCCTGGCCCGCGCGCGCCGCGTGGTACTGGGCGATCACGCTGGTGCTGCGGAATGCGCGCAGGGAATCGGGCGCCACGTTGTCCATGTAGCGCAGCTCCGAACTGAAGACCAGGTCGTCCACGTAGCCGATGATGGGGTGCTGCGCCAGCTGCGCCACGCTGGTGATCTGCGCGTGGCGCGCCAGGTAGCCTGGCGTGGCGTATAGTTTCAGCCGGTAGTCGGACAGCTTCGTCACGACATACGGGCCGGACAGGGGCCGCTCGATGGAAATGGCCACGTCCGCCTCGCGCTTGGACAGGCTGACGAAACGGGGCACGGCGATCAGGTCCACGCTGATGTGCGGGTAGCGGCCGCAAAACTGCGCCAGGTGGGGCGCCAGCACGATGGCGCCGAAGCCCTCCGTGGCGCCCAGGCGCACCTGGCCCGACAGCAATCGGTTGTGTTCGCCCAGCTCCTCGGTGGCGGCAAACACCGTGCTTTCCATGGTTTCCGCGTATTCCATCAGGCGGTGGCCCTCGGGCGTCAGCTGGTAGCCCACGTAGTTCCGGTCGAACAGCTGCGTGCCCACCTGCTCCTCGAACTTGCGCATGCGCCGCGACACGGTGGAATGGTCGATGCCCAGCTTTTTCGCCGCATCGACGAGTCCCGCGCTGCGCGTCAGTTCCAGGAAGACCCGTACATTGTCCCAATCGAGCATGGCTTATCCTCTTTGTGCATTTTTGCAAAGGAATTATGCATTAATTCCACTTGAACGCATATTTTTACACATGCAGAATGCATCTAAACATATAAGAAAACCCGTTCACCTGGAGACACGCATGAAAAAAACCGTTCTGGCCATGGGCGCGCTGGCGCTTTCCCTGTCTTTCACCGGCGCGCACGCGCAGATTTCCGATGGCGTCGTCAAGGTCGGCATCCTGACCGACATGTCCGGCCCGTATTCGGCCATGGGCGGGCGCGGCTCCGTCGTCGCCAGCCAGATGGCCGTCGAGGATTGCCTGAAAGCCGAATGCAAGGGCATGAAGATCGAAATCCTCTCGGCCGACCACCTGAACAAGGCCGACATCGCCGCCTCCAAGGCGCGCGAATGGCTGGACCGCGACAAGGTCGACGCCATCGCCGATCTGACCAACTCCTCGGTGGCCCTGTCCGTGCAAAAGCTGATGAAGGAGAAGGGCGGCATCGCCATGTTCAGCGGCCCGGCCACGGGGCGCCTGACGAATGAAGACTGTTCGCCGAACGGCTTCCACTGGATGTTCGATACGTATTCGCAGGCGGCCGGCACGGCGGCGGCGCTGACGAAACTCGGACAAAAATCCTGGTATTTCGTCACCGTCGATTACGCGTTCGGCCATTCGCTGGAAAAAGACGCCAGCGAAGTCGTCAAGCGCAACGGCGGCACGGTGCTGGGCGCCGTGCGCCATCCGCTGAACGCGTCCGATTTCTCGTCCTTCCTGGTGCAGGCGCAAGGGTCGAAAGCGCAGGTGATCGGCCTGGCCAACGGCGGCGCCGACACCGTCTCCGCCATCAAGCAGGCGCGCGAATTCCGCATCGGCAGCGGCAAGGACCAGCGCTTGGCCGCCTTGCTCGTGTTCCTGTCCGACGTGCACGCGCTGGGACTGGAAACGGCCCAGGGCCTCGTCTACGCGGACGGTTTTTACTGGGATTACGATGACCGCAGCCGCGCGTTCGCCAAGCGCTTCGAAGCGCTCAACAAGGGCGCCAAGCCGACCATGGTGCAGGCGGGCGTGTATTCGAGCGTCTACCACTACCTGAAATCGGTGGCGGCGGCGAAAAGCGACGACTCGAAGATCGTCGCCCAGAAAATGCGCGAGCTGCCCATCAAGGATGCCGTCATGAACAACGCCTCGATCCGCCCCGACGGCCGCGTCATCCACGACATGTACCTGGTGCAGGTCAAAACTCCGGCCGAATCGAAGGGCGCGTGGGACTACCTGAAAGTGCTGTCCACCATTCCCGCCGACCAGGCGTTCAAGCCGATGGATGGGGCGGCGTGCAATCTCGTTAAAAAATAATCACGGAGCCAAACAAATGAACCAAGCCCTCACCCACGCAGTCACCCCGGTCCCCGCCGTCCCCCTGCACATCGCTGGCAAGCATCACGCCTCGACCAGCACGGAATGGCGCGACGTTGTCAACCCGGCCACGCAGGAAATCGTCGCCAGGGTGCCGTTTTCCACGCCCGATGAAGTCAATCTGGCCGTCGCCACGGCCAAGGAAGCCTTTAAAACGTGGCGCAACACCCCGCTGGCGGCGCGCATGCGCATCATGCTCAAGTACCAGCATTTGATCCGCGACAATATCGGCGCCCTGGCCGAACTGATCACGCGCGAACATGGCAAGACCTTGCCCGACGCGGAAGGCGAAGTGATGCGCGGCCTGGAAGTGGTGGAGCACGCGTGCTCGATCGCCACCCTGCAGCTGGGCGAAATCGCGGAAAACGCGGCCACCGGCGTCGATGTCTACAATATCTATCAGCCGCTGGGCGTGGGCGCCGGCATCACGGCGTTCAATTTCCCCGTCATGCTGCCGTGCTTCATGTTCCCGATTGCCATCGCCTGCGGCAATACGTTTGTGCTGAAACCGTCGGAGCAGGACCCGTCTTCGAGCATGTACCTGGTGGAACTGATGTACCAGGCGGGCTTGCCGGCGGGCGTGCTGAACGTCGTGCATGGCGGCGCGGACGTCGTCAACATGCTGTGCGACCATCCGGACATCAAGGCCGTCTCCTTCATCGGTTCCACCCACGTTGGCACGCATGTGTACCGCCGCGCCAGCGAATCAGGCAAGCGCGCGCAATCGATGATGGGCGCGAAAAACCATTGCGTGGTGCTGGCCGACGCCAACAAGGAGCAGGCGATCAATAACCTGATCGGCGCCGCCTTTGGCGCGGCCGGCCAGCGCTGCATGGCCAATTCCGTCGTCGTGCTGGTGGGCGAGGCGCGCTCCTGGCTGCCGGAAATCGTCGCCCGCTCGCAGGCGCTGAAAGTGGGGCCGGGCAGCGACCGCACGGCCGACCTGGGTCCGATGGTCTCCAAGGCCGCCATGCAACGGGCGGAAAAGCTGATCCAGGCGGGCGTGGATGAAGGCGCGCAGCTGCTGCTCGACGGCCGTGGCCACAAGGTGGCCGGTTACGAGGGCGGCAATTTCATGGGGCCGACGATTTTCTCGAAGGTGGCAGCGTCGAATTCCGTCTACACGCAGGAAATCTTCGGCCCCGCCATGTGCGTGGTCGAGACGGACACCCTGGACCAGGCCATCGCCTTCATCAACGCCAACCCGAACGGCAACGGCACCTCGATCTTCACCTCGTCCGGCTGGGCGGGGCGCAAGTTCCAGAACGAGATCGACGTGGGGCAGGTGGGCATCAACGTGGCCATTCCCGTGCCCGTCGCCTATTTCAGCTTTACGGGCTCGCGCGCCTCGAAACTGGGAGATTTGGGCCCGAACGGCAAGCAAGCCTTGTACTTCTGGACGCAGACCAAGACCGTCACGGCGCGCTGGTTCGCCCCGGACGATGGCGGCAGCGGCGTCAATACCACCATTGCGATGAAATAAGGAGGAGGCGGCGATGAGTACCAATATCGTTTTTATCGGCCTGGGGAACATGGGCTTGCCCATGGCGCAAAACCTGGTGCGGGCCGGCCATGCGGTGACGGGTTTCGACTTGCTGCCGGCCAGCGTGCGCCAGTTTGCCGACGGCGGCGGCCTGGTCTCCGATGACCAGGCGGTGGCGATAAGCCAGGCCGACATCGTCATCACCATGCTGCCGGCCAGCCGCCACGTGCTGGGTGCTTATTTGGGTAACCCTTTGGGGGACTCCGGCATCCTGGCGCAGGCGCGGCCCGGCACCCTGCTGATCGACTGTTCGACGATTTCCACCGAGGCGGCGCGCCAGGTGGGCCGCGCGGCCGAGGAAAAGGGCATGCCCATGCTGGACGCGCCCGTCTCGGGCGGCACGGCGGGCGCCACCAACGGCACCCTGACGTTCATGGTGGGCGGCGAAGAATCGGCGCTGGCGGCGGCGCGGCCCTACCTGGACGTCATGGGCAAGGCGATTTTCCATGCGGGCGGCTCCGGCTGCGGGCAGACGGTCAAGATCTGCAACAACATGCTGCTGGGGATACTCATGATCGGCACCAGCGAAGCGATCCGCCTGGGCGTGGCCAATGGCCTCGATCCGAAAGTGGTGTCGGACGTGATGGCGAAAAGCTCGGGCCGCAACTGGACCCTGGAGGTGTACAACCCGTGCCCCGGCGTGGCCGAGAACGTGCCCGCGTCGCGCGGCTACACGGGCGGCTTCGGCGTCGATTTGATGCTGAAAGACCTGGGCCTGGCCATGGAAAGCGCCGAGGCCTCGGGCGCCAGCGTACCCCTGGGCGCGCTGGCGCGCACGCTGTATGACATGCACAGCAAGGCAGGATCGGGCGGGCTCGATTTCTCCAGCATCTACCGGCTGCAGGATACGCCGGCATAAGGCCGGCCGCTGTCGTGGCGATGGCGCTCCTGCGGGAGCGCTTTTTTTTTGTTGATCGCAATCCAAACGTACATGCTGTCAGGAGGATAAGAATATACAATCAGCAACTTGTGATCTAGGGCAAGATCGGGGATGCGCATGAACGACACGGGAAAGCATGTGCCTGGCGCAGGCCGGGCGGCCCTGGAACGGGGATTGAAGGGACTCGCCAACATCGACAGGATGCTGTGGCAGGATAGTTGCGCCTTTGTCCTTGGCGGTGAGCACTCGGCCACGTTGCAGAAACTGCGGCAAGGTGGTGCGCGCACTGCTGCCGTACTTGGCCATCCGGGCCGCCTGAGCCACAGTTTTTTCGCCACCGGCACCAGCGACGGGGACGCGCAGCAGGCTCGCGCGGGCCTGGTCGCGCGCGACGCATTGTATGCGGCGCCCGATGCCGGCGCGCTGTCGCTGGCATGCCTGGTCAGGCTGGGCAAGGTGCTGGAGGCGGCCGACCATGGCCTGTCGTTCGCACCGACGGGCGCAGATGTACCCGACTGGCTGCATTACCTGGTCAACGACGCCCTGTTCGCCACCCGCAGCCAGACGCGCGACGAAGCCACGGCCGACAACCGTCCCGCCTGGGATGTGCGACTGGTGGCACGCCTGCTGGAAGCGGACGGCCTGTCCCCCGACCCTGCGCTGGAACTGGTGTTCGAGCGCAGGCGGATCGCCGAGCATCAGCTGGAAGGCTGCCTGCGGCGCCTGTTGGCGCCGGGCGCGCTCGATGACTACATGCAGGAGCGGCCGGAGCAGGTACGCGCGCTGGCGTCACGCCTGTCGGCGCAGGGGCGGCGTATGCTGGCCGCCCGCCTGGGCAGTGCCCCCAGGCTGGCGGGTGTTTTTGACGATGTGCTGGTGCGTTTGGCCGTCGACGGCAGCAAGGCCGTGCGCGCGGCGGCCGCGCCGTTTGTCAGCGCGATGGCCGGGGAGCGGCAGCTGGCCTTGCTCGGGCACTGGCTCCTGAACGGCAAGCTCGATGAGCGTGCGCGCGCGGCTGAACTGCTGGGTACTGATGCCACGCCGGCGCTGCTCAAACGGGCGCTGCTCGAACGGGCGCTGCCGCTGGAGTCGGGCAAGGCCGCCAGGCAGGCGATCGCCGCTGCGCTGGCGCGCATGGACGGGCCGCCCGCTGCCACGGATGCGCCGCCGCCTGCGCCGCAGGCGCCCCATACGGTGCTGGGCGAGGAGGCGCTGCGGATCCTGCTGAAAAACCATGACGAACTGCTCAAGGAGTGCGATGCCGCCGCGCGCAAGGAAGAAGCGGAGAATCGTCGCCAGCATGGGCAGAATGACTACTGGCAGCGCCGCGAGCAGCAGCAACTGGCTTGCGGAGAAGCCAGCTTGCGTGGAGTGCTCCGCGCCTTGAATGGGCAGGGCGATGCGGCGGACCGGCTGCTGTTGCACGACGAAGCCATGCGCGACACGATTTGCCTGCACGGGCAGCTGTTTGACCTGGCCGATTTCGGCCTGCGTCAGCTGGCGCTGTGGTATGGCCCGCTGCGCGAGCAGCGCTTCTCGCTGTGGAATGATCAGCCATTCCAGGTCTGGCTGGCGCGTCAGGACCCGGCAGGCGTCGATCTGCGCACCATCGATGCCCTGCTGCGCGACGCCGGCGCGATGCCCGACCTCGTGGCGCTGGCCTGGCTGGCGCCCGGCTGGCACGGCCCGCCGCAGGCGCAGCACATGCTGCCGGCCGACGCCATATGGCCCCTGTTTTTCGAACAGCCGGCACTGGTCGAGCAGGCCCTGGGCCTGTCGGTGGCGCGTGGCGATATCACGCTGGAACTGGCATGGACCCTGGAGCTGCTCGAATTGTTCCCCGCGCTACCCGTGCGCTGGCGTCCGCGCCTGATGGAGCTGGCGCTGGGCGAGGGCAAGACCTATCGCCTCAGCGCCCAGCGCTTGCTGGCCAGGGTGCCAGGCATCGGCCAGCAGGTGAGCGACAATCTGGATTCCGGCAAGCAGGAAGTGCGCAGCATCGCCGCGCGCTGGCTGGCGGAACTTGGCTGCCGCGCGGCCGTGCCATCGCTGTACCAGGCGCTGGAACGGGAAAGCCGCGCGACTGTCGGCGCGGTGCTGATGGCGGTGCTGGAAACGCTGGGTGAAGACCTGTCGCCGCGCCTGTCGCCCGAGCTGCTGCTGGCGCAGGCGCGCGATGGATTGCGCGGCAAGGCGCCGGCCGGCCTTTCGTGGTTCCCGTTCTCGATGCTGCCAGCTTGCGCATGGCGCGATGGCCAGGCGGTCGACGCGGATATCGTGCGTTGGTGGCTGGTCCTGGCCTGTCAATTGAAGGAGCCTGGCGGCAATGGCTTGCTGGCGCGTTACCTGTGTTTGCTGGCGCCTGCCAGCCGGGCGGCGCTCGGCGGCATGGTGCTGCGCACGTTTATCGCCCATGACGAGAGCCGCGGCAGCGCGATCGGCGAAAAAGGCATGCTGGCGCTGGCCGCCCATGCGCCCGGCAGCGAAGCGGTCAGCCTGCTGCAGGCGTATCTGCGCGATTCCCATGCAGGCCGCGCGCAGATCGAGGCCATGCTGGAAGCTTTGGCCGGCGGCGATGATCCGGCCGTGGTCCAGTTCCTGCTGGGCGTGGCGCACCGTTACCGCAACGCTGGCGTGCAAGGCAGGGCGCGTGAGCTGGTCGGGCAAATCGCGCAACGGCGGGGCTGGAGCGAAGAGCAACTGGCCGATCGCACGGTAGCCATGGCCGGCCTCGATGATGCGGGCCGGCTCGAACTCGACTACGGCGGACGGCGGTTTTATGCCACGCTGGACCCTGCCTTGAAGCCCGTGCTGCAGCGTGCCGATGGTGGGGCGATCAAGACCTTGCCCGCAGCATGCCTGGGTGATGACGAGCGCCTCGTCCAGGAAGCCAGGCAGGCGCTGGCCGCTTGCAGGAAAGAGGTCAGGCAGGTGGCCGAGACGCAGGCGGCGCGGCTGTACGGCGCCATGTGCACGGGCCGCGTCTGGCCGCTGGAAGAGTGGCAGCGCGATCTGCTTGGCCATCCCGTCGTCGGGCGCCTGGCGCAGCGGCTGGTATGGCAGGCGCAGGATGATGGCGGCGTGCCGCTGCAACTGCTGCGTCCCACGGAAGATGGCAGCCTGATCGGCGCGGATGACGCGGAGCTGGTGCTGGCGCCAGGCAGCGCCTTGCGCCTGGCCCATGCCGCCATCTTGAGCGGGCCGCAGATCGGCGACTGGCAGCGGCACCTCATCGACTACAAGATCACGCCGCTGTTCGAACAATTGCAGCGTTCGTCACCCGATGCGGCCTTGCTCGGCGGCGTGGCCATCAGCGACCGCCTGGGCTGGGTCAGCGATGCCCATGCATTGCGCGCCGCGTTCGGCAAGCTCGGATACCAGCGCGCACCGGCCGACGACGGCGGCCTGTTCGACAGTTACTACAAGGACTTTGGCGCCGCCGATCTGCGCGTCGCGATCGATTTCTCGGGCAATGTGCTGCCGGAGAAAAAACTGCCCGCCGCCTTGAAAAGCCTGCGCTTCGAGCGCCTGTCCGGCCCCCGGCGCCAGCACGCCGTAGTGCCGGCCGAGGTGCCGGGCGTGCTGCTGGCCGAGGCCTATGGCGATTACCTGGCGGTGGCGGCGCAGTGTGCGGGTTTTGATGCCGCATGGGAGGAACGGATGCCATGGCAATGATTTCAATGACTATTCACGATGGAACGACGCATGTTTAAAAAAATACTGGAACTGGCGCAGGGCGTAGCGGGTATGGCAGGCCCGGATGAGCATGCGCAATTGAAGAAGGGCTTGCGCGGCCTGGCGCAGATATCGCCTGCGCTGTGGGAGCGCGCCTGCGAGTTCGTCTGCGAAGGGCGCCAGGAAGGCGTGCTGCTCGATGTGCAGGCGGCGGCGCCGCGCGGCGGCACCTTGCTGGGCAAGCCCGGGCGCCTGTACTCCCACTTTTATACCCATAACATGAGTAACAAGGATGGCGCCCTGGCCAATGAAAGCCTGCGCCACCGGCACCAGTTCTATGCCCAGTCCGATGCGGCGGCGCTGGACGCGGCGCTGCTGGTGCGCCTGGGCAAGCTGCTGCAGGCCGCCGACGCGGGCGATACGCTGGAGCGCACCGGCGCCGCGGTGCCGCAGTGGCTCGACTACCTGCTCGGCGATGCGCTGTTCGCCAGCTTTTCCGAGACGCGCGCGCAGGCGACCACGGTCAACCGGCGCGGCTGGGACGTGGCGCTGCTGGCGCGCCTGCTGGTTGCCGATGGCGAAGCGGAAGACGGCGCGCTGCAACTGGTGTTCGAACGGCGCGAATTGAGCGAATACGTGCGCGATAACTGCCTGCAGCGCCTGCTGGCGCCGGGCGCGCTTGACGTTTACATGCTCGCGCATGCCGCGCAGGTGGAGCAATTGCCGGCGCTGCTGTCGGCCAGCGGCAAGGCGCAGCTGGCCCGGCGTCTGGGCGCCGCGCCCGCGCTGGCCGACGCCTATGCCGCCATCCTCGTGCGCCTGGCCGTCGACGGCGTCAAGAGCGTGCGCATCGAAGCGGCTCCGCATCTGGCGGCCATTCCCGTGGAACGCAGGGCCGTCTTGCTGCAGCAGTGCCTGTTGACGGGCAAGACGGAAGAGCGCGTGCAGGCGGCCGAGCTGCTGGGCCGCAGCCTGGGGCCGCAGCAGGGTGCGCTGCTGGAACAGGCGCTGGCGCAGGAGGCGAGCAAGCCGGTGCAGGCGGCCATCCGCAATGCCTTGTCGTGGCTGGGCGCGGCCAGCGATGCCGGCGCGGCGGAACAGCCCGTGCCGCCGCTGCCGCCCGCGCCGCCGGCGGCGCGCCTGGGCGACGCCGCGCTGCAACTGCTGCAGGCCAATCATACGGCGTTGTTGGAAAAGTACCGCGCCGAAGCACGGCAGGAGCGCGAAGACAACCAGCACGCCAAGCTTAAGTACGAATGGAAGCAGGAGCGCCTGAAGCGCTATGAGGCGTTCAAGCCGGCCTGGCTGGAAGCGGCCATCCGCGTGTTCAATGGCGAGGCGGCGAAGGGCGACGAGCGGCCCTTGCAAAATAACCTGGCGCGCGAACCCGTCGAACTGCAGGGCAAGCTGGCTGCCTTGCCGGATTTTGGCGTGGCGCACATGGCACGCTGGCTGCAGGCCACGCGGCGCAATAGTTTTCACTTCTGGCACGATGACTTCTTCCAGAAATGGCTGGCGCGGCAGGACTTGTCCACGTTCGACCTGCGCCTGCTGGCGCGCGCCATGCGCGAGGCCGGCGACGAGCATGAAAGCGTGGCCATGGCCTGCATGGCCAGCAACTGGTGGGGCGCCAAGCCGCAGCAGGTGCTGGCGGCGGACATGGTGTGGCCGCTGTTCGCGGAACGCCCCGAACTGGTCGAGCAGGGCCTGGGCTTGCGCGCCGTCGAAAGGCGCCAGGGCGTGACGCCCGAGCTTGGTCCCACCCTGGAAGTGCTGGCCACCTTTCCGATGCTGCCGGCGCAATGGCTGCCGCGCGTGATGGAGATCGCGCTGGGAGAGGGCAAGCAGCACCGCGCCAGCGCGCAGCAGGTGCTGGCCAGCCTGCCCGATATCGGCAAGCGCGTGGCCGAGGCACTGGGATCGAGCAAGCAGGACATGCGCATCGGCGCCGCGCGCTGGCTGGCCGACCTCGATTACCGTGCCGCCGTCCCGGCGCTGTACCAGGCGCTGGACAAGGAGACGCGCGAGACCGTGATCGCCGCGCTGATGACGGCGCTGGAAAAACTGGGCGAGGACCTGAGTCCGCGCCTGTCGCCCGAGATATTGCTGGCCGCCGCGCGCAAGGGCTTGAAGGGCAAGGCGCCCGTCGGCCTGGCCTGGTTCGTCTTCGAGGCGCTGCCCGCCTGCCGCTGGCAGGTCGGCACGCCGGTCGACGCCGACATCATCCGCTGGTGGGTGGTACTGGCCTGTAAATTGAAGGAGCCGGGCGGCAACGCCTTGCTGCAGCGCTATCTGGGCCTGCTCGACGAGGCAGGCCGCGCCGCCCTGGGCGAGACGGTGCTGCGCCTGTTCATCACCGAGGATCTGCGCGGCCCGAGCCTGGAAGTGGCGACCGCCGAAGCGCAGGCGCGCGCGCCGCAGACCTACCAGAGCTACCAGGACAACGCCAGACGCTATCCCGAGTATTATGGCGCGCAGGGCAAGATGACCGAAGAGCAGGTGTTCGACCAGATCCGCCGCAACAAGATGGCCGAATACCTGGGCAGCGCCATCGGCGAGAAGGGCATCCTGGCGCTGGCCGCCCATACGCCTGGCCATGTGGCGATCAGCCTGCTGCAAGCGTATATGCGCGACCATTACCCGCGCCGCGCGCAGATCGAAGCGATGCTCGACGGCCTCGCTGACGGCTACGACCCGGCCGTTATCCAGTTATTGCTGGGCATTGCGCGGCGCTACCGCACGGCCTCGGTGCAGGAAAAGGCGCGTCTGCTGGTCGAGCGCATCGCGCAAGGCAAGGGCTGGAGCCAAGACCAGCTGGGCGACCGCACCATCCCGACCGGCGGCTTCGACGACAGCGGCCGCCTCGACCTGTCGTATGGCGAGCGTGTCTTCCATGTGACCCTGGACGGCGCCATGAAGCCGCGCCTGCACAACCCCGACGGCAAGGAGATCAAGGCCTTGCCCGAGCCGCGCCAGGACGAAGCGCCCGAACTGGCGAAGGAGGCCAAACAGCAGCTATCCGTGTGCAAGAAGGAACTCAAGCAAGTCATCGCCATGCAGACGGCACGCCTGTACGAAGCCATGTGCGCGGGACGTGTCTGGCCGGCGCAGGAGTGGCGCGATTATCTGCTCGGCCATCCGATCGCTGGCCGCCTGGTGCAGGCGCTGGTGTGGATCAGCGAGGACGACGCAGGCCGCACCCTGCTGCGCCCAAGCGACGATGGCAGCCTGCTCGACGCGGACGACGAGGAAGTCGACCTGAACGATGGCAGCCGGCTGCGCCTGGCGCATGCCTCGCTGCTGGATGCGGCGCAGATCGCCGCCTGGCAGCGCCATTTTAAGGATTACAAGGTCAAGCCCCTGTTCGAGCAGCTGGCGCACCAGTTGCCCGACGCCGCGCTGATGGCAGGCCGGCACATCGCGGACCGCGAAGGCTGGGTGGGCGACACCTTCGGCTTGCGCGGCGCCTTCGGCAAGCACGGCTATCAGCGCGGCCAGGCCGAGGATGGCGGCGTCTTCACCGAGTATCACAAGGATTTCATCAGCGCCGGCCTGCGCGCAGTGATCGAGTTTTCCGGCAGCAGCCTGCCCGAGGAATTGATGGCGGCCGCCCTGAAAACGCTGCAATTCTATCCCTTGCCGCGCTCCTGGCGCGACGAGGCTGTGCCGCTGGCCGACGTGCCGTCCGTGCTGCTGGCCGAAACCTATGCCGATTATCTGGCGGTGTCGAAGGCGTGCGGCGGCTATGATGCGCAATGGGAAAGTAAAATGCCGTGGTAAGCAAAGAAAGCAAAATCATGACGGAACAGCATAACGATAACCAGGTGGTGCGCCGCAGCGCCGAACAGCGCTACGCGAGCGAGCTGGAACGCCTGAAGGAGGCCGATGCCGATCCGCGCCCGGAGGGCTGGCAGCTGTCGCCGCGCGCGGTGCGCCGCTTCATCCTGGGCGACGCGGCGCTGCAAGTGAGCCGCAAATTCTATGGCGACGATCCGCTGGTCGACCGCGCCATCGTCACCCTGATGGGGCACCAGGGGCTGATGCTGGTGGGCGAGCCGGGTACGGCCAAGTCGCTGCTGTCCGAATTGCTGGCCGCGGCCATCAGCGGCGATTCCGCGCTGGCGATACAGGGCACGGCCGGCACCACTGAAGACCATATCAAGTATTCGTGGAACTATGCCTTGCTGCTGGCCGAAGGGCCGAGCCGGCGCGCACTGGTGCCGTCGCCCTTGTTCCAGGCCATGGAAGCGGGCAAGCTGGTGCGCTTCGAGGAAATCACGCGTTGCGCGCCCGAGATGCAGGACGTGCTCATTTCACTGATGTCGGAAAAGCAGCTGATGATTCCCGAACTGGGCGGCGACGCGCGCGTGCATGCGCGGCGCGGCTTCAATATCATCGCCAGCGCCAACTTGCGCGACCGCGGCGTGCATGAAATGTCGTCGGCGCTGAAACGCCGCTTCAACTTCGAAACCGTCAAGCCGATCCGCGACCATGGCTTCGAAGTCGAACTGGTGATGCAGCAGCTGCAGCGCGAACTCGATGCCATCGGCGCCGCCGTCATCGTCAGGCGTGACGTGGTCGAACTGCTGGTGACCACGTTCCAGGAACTGCGCGCCGGCCAGACCCGCGAAGGCACGGCCATCAAGACGCCGGAGGCGGTGATGTCGAGCGCCGAGGCGGTCAACCTGGTCTATGCGGCCTCGCTGGAGGCGCTGCATTTCGGCGACGGCACCTTGCGCCCGCGCGAGCTGGCCAACCAGCTGCAGGGCGTGGTCCTGAAGGACAACGCCGATGACCTCAAGCGCGTGCGCCATTACTTCGACACGGTGGTGCGCGAACGTGGCCGCCGCGACGACTTGTGGAAAAGCTTCGGCGACGCGGCGCGCCAGCTATGGCTGTAGTGCAGCCGGAGGTGCAGCCGAATTTGCCGGCCGGCGTGGCTGCCGCTCGCGCGAGGCTGTTCGAACATGGCGTGTACTTTGCGCCGGTGCGCCACCACAGCCCGGCATGTGCGCATGCATTGCAGGCCATGTTGCGCGAATTGCGCCCGGCCGCCGTGCTGATCGAGGGACCGGAAGGTTTTACGGACATGCTGCCCCTGCTGCTGGACGAACGCACGCGCCCGCCCGTGGCGCTGTTGTGCCAGACACAGGCGGCAGGCGCGGAGGGCGCGCGCGCGCAATCGGCGTTTTTCCCGTTTTGCGATTACAGCCCTGAATGGGTGGCGCTGCGCGAGGGGGCGGCTGTGCAGGCGCAGCTGGCCTTCATCGACCTGCCGTGGCAGGCGCGCGCGGGCTCGGCCGACGCGCAGCCTGATGCCGAGGCGCGCAGCCTGATGGCCGAGCGCTACCTGGTACACAGCAGCTATCTGAACGCCCTGGCCGCACGCGCCGGCTGCCGCGACCAGGACGAATTGTGGGATCACCTGTTCGAGGCGCGCTCGCGCGCGGCGCTGGCGGACTGGCGCAGCGTGTTTGGCGACGTGTTTTCATACTGCGCCATGGCCCGCCTCGATTACGAGCCGGCCGTGCTGGAAGCGGAAGGCAGCCTGCCGCGCGAGCGGCACATGGCGGCGCATATCGCCCGCTGGCGCAAACAGGTCGATGGCCCCGTCGTGGTGGTCACGGGCGGCTTTCACACCAGCGCGCTGATCGAACTGCTTGACGCCTATCCCGCGTCTGCCGCGCCTGCCGCGTCGGCCGCCGCTGGCGCCAGCTGGCTGATACGCTACAGCTTCGAGCGGCTCGATGCACTGAATGGCTACGGCGCCGGCATGCCGGCGCCCGCCTACTACCAGGCCGTCTGGGACGCCCTGCAGTCGCCGGCGCCTGGCGATCATCAGCTTGCCGTCGCCGTCGACCAGTTGACCAGGCTGGCCCAGGATAGCCGGGCGCGCGGCGTGCAGGAGCGCATTTCCACGGCGCAGGTACAGGCGGCGGTGCTGCAGGCGGCCAGGCTCGCCGCCTTGCGCGGCCATGCGGGGCCGGGCCGCCAGGATGTGCTCGACGCCATGCGTTCCTGCTTCGTCAAGGGCGCCATCGACGACGGCATGCAAGGCCTGTTCGACGACGTGCGGCGCCAGATGACGGGCAGCCGGCTGGGCGACGTGCCGCCGTCGGCCGGTTCGCCGCCGCTGGTGCAAGACGCGCGCGCGGCTGCGCATCGCCACGGCTTGCGCCTCGACGACGGCGACAAGCGGCTGGCGCGGCTGGATCTGTACCGCAAGCAGCGCCACCGCCGGCGCAGCCGCTTCTTTCATCTGATGCAGTATCTGGACACTGACCTGGCGCGCTGGCAGGGCGGCCCCGATTTCATGGCCGGCAGCCGGCTGGAACTGCTGTTCGAGGAGTGGACGTATGCGTGGACGCCGCTGGTCGAAGCGCGCCTGATCGAATTGGCCGCCGATGGCGCCACCCTGGCCGAGGTGGCGCTGGCGCGGCTGCTGCGCGAAGAGCAGGCGCTGGGCGCCGCGGGCCGGGCCCGTTCGGCCGGCAACGCCGCGGCCCTGCTGGTGCGCGCCTGCCTGGTGGGCTTGCATGAACGCCTGCCCGCTCTGTTGTCGCTGTTGTCGCGCCATCTCGATGAGGATGCCGATTTTGCCTCCGTCGTCGCCTGCGGCCATGCGCTGGTGACCCTGTGGCGCGCGCGCGAGCCGCTGGGCGTGCGCGAGCATCCGGGCGTGCTGGCGCTGATGCGGCGTGTCTGGCCGGCCGCGCTGTTCCTGCTGCCCGGGCTGGCCGATACGGGGATGGACGGCGAAGGCGCGCAAGTGGGACAGTTGCTGGCATTGCGCGAATTCGGCCGTGCCGCGCGCAGCGCCTTGCCGGAGCAGGAGGCTGGTCTGGCCTTCGAAGCCGGCGACCTGCACCGGCGCCTGCAGGCCCTGACGGCGACGCGCGGCTGCGCGCCCGGCATCTGCGGCGCCGCTGCCGCGCTGCTGTTCCTCGATGGCGCCTGGGATGAACAGGATTTGTCGCGCTTGCTGGAACAGCGCTTCGGCGCCGGCGCCACGCCGCAGGACGCCGTGCGCTTCCTGTCGGGCCTGATGGCCGCCGCGCCTGAATTGCTGCTGACGCAGCCGGGACTGCGGCGCAGCTTCAATACCCTGGTCGGCAGCTGGGACGAGGCCAGTTTCATCCAGTATCTGCCCGATTTGCGGCTGGCCTTCACTGGCCTGAAGCCGCAGGAGACGAGCGACCTGGCCGAGGCGCTGGCGGTGCTCAACGGCGCCGCGCCGGACGCCTTGCAGGCCGAATTCCACTACGACGTCAGCGAAGACGAGATGCTGGCAGGCGGCCGCCTGAACGCGGCGCTGGCCGCCTGCCTGGAGCGCGATGCGCTGTCCGGCTGGCTGGATCTTTCAACGGAGAAGCCGCATGGCTGAGAATCTGGACAATCAGGCGTTGCTGCGCCGCTGGCGCCTGATGCTGGGACGCTACGCGCAGCCGCTGCAAACCGAAGCGTGGTCCGCCAATGATGGCCGGCTCGATGCCTGCCTCGATTACCTGTATGGCCGCGAGTATGAGCGCAAGGGCATGCTGCGTGCCGGCGGTGGCGGTTCGCTGGACCCCAGCCAGCTGCGCGCCATCGACTGGCTGGCACAGACGCGCAAGCTGTTCCCGCAGGACGTGTACGAGCGCGTGCAGGGCCACGCGATCGAGCGCTATGAACTGAGCGGCCTGCTGCGCGACCCGGCCGTGCTGGCCAGCCTGGAACCGAACCAGGCGCTGGCGCGCGCCCTGATCGGCATGCGCGGGCGCCTCGGCGCGGACATGCACGACGCGGTGCGCGCCGTGATACGGCGCGTGGTCGAAGAAATCACCGAGCACCTGCGCAAGGATTTCGTCAACGCGGTGGTGGGGCGGCGCAACCGCTTTCGCCGCACGCAGATGAAGAGCGCGCAGAACTTCGACTGGCGCGCCACCATCGCCGCCAACCTGAAACACTACGATCTGGCCAGCCGCCGCCTGCTGATGGCGCGGCCTATCTTCAATGCGCGCGTCAAGCGCAGCCTGCCGTGGGACGTCATCCTGTGCGTCGACCAGAGCGCATCGATGATGGATTCGGTGATCTATGCGGCGGTGGTGGCCGGCATCCTGTCCGGCCTGCCGGGCGTCAACGTGCGGCTGGTGGTGTTCGACACCGGCGTGGTGGACCTGACGCACCTGGCCGCCGACCCGGTCGAGGTGCTGCTGACGGTGCAACTGGGCGGCGGCACGAATATCGGCCGCGCGGTGCAGTATTGCGAGCAGCTGGTAAGCAATCCGCAACGCACGGTAATGGCCCTGATCAGCGATTTCGAGGAGGGCGCGCCGCCAGGGCCGCTGCTGGCGGCGCTCAAGCGCATGGCCGAGTCGCGCGTCACCTTGCTGGGCCTGGCCGCGCTCGACGCGCGCGCGCAGCCCGTGTATGACCACGGCATGGCGCAGCGCCTGGCGGAGCAGGGCATGCACGTGGCGGCATTGACGCCGCAGCACTTTGCCGAATGGCTGGGCGGGGTGATGGGATGAGCTGGCACGCCGTGTACCGCAGCTTCGACGACGACAGCCTGGCGACGCTGGCCAACGCGGGCCTGCTGCGCCGCGCCCTGAAAGATGTCGAGGCGGGCAAGGTGGGCTGGCAGGACGAGGTGGGCGGCACCCTGGTCGCCGACGGCCAGCGGGTGCTGCTCGATGCGGGAGGGCCGCAGAAGGGCCGCTGCGATTGCCCCGCGCCCGGCATGTGCAAGCATATCCTGGCCGCTGCCGTGTGGCTGCGGGAACTGCCGCAGGACAGTGAGCAGGACAGTGAGCAGGAGGGATCGCCGGCCGGCGTGCAGGAGGAAGTGCTGGCGCTCGACAGCGCGGCCGTCTGCAAGCAGGCGGGCAAGCCGGCGGTGCGCCAGGCGCTGGCCTGGCTGGCGGAAGGCGACCAGGCGGACGTCACCATCGTCAATGCCAGGCTGCAGATCGAGCTGCCCCTGTTGAAGCTGGGCTGCAGCTATCTGCGCGGCGCCGGCGTGGACGCCATGGTGTCCGATACCCCGGCCGCCCTGCGCAAGGCGCTGCACCTGTATGCGCTGGCCTGCGTCTGGCGCAAGCATGGCCGGGAGTTTGCCTGGCCGGACGGCGCCGCGACGGTGCCCGCCGCCGCAGCGCCGGGCATGAGTACGTCAGAGCTGGTGTTCCTGGCCCAGGTGCGGCGGCTGCTCGGTGAGCTGTACGACAACGGCTTGTCGCATGCCAGCGCGATTGCCGCCGGCCAGCTGCGCGCGCTGACCATGTCGGCGCGCAGCGAAAACCTGCCCCGTCTTGCCGCCCTGTTGCGTGGTCTGGGCGGTACGCTGGATTTGCTCGTGCGGCGCGATTACCACGCCAGCGAGCGCCAGGCATTTGAGGAGATGGCGGCCATCAGCGCCTTGTGCGCGGCGCTCGAACACGCGCCGGGCCCGCTCTTGCAGCGCTTGCGCGGACAGGTGCGGCGCAGCTTCGATGCGGCCGGCGATGAACCCCTCGAGCTGCTGCCGCTGGGCGCGTATTGGTGGGAAACGCGCGGCGGCGCGCATGGCCTGACCTTGTCGTTCTGGCAGCATGCCGAGGGTCGCATCGTGCAGGCCGTGCTGGCGCGGCCCGACGCCAGCGACCACTCGTTTACGCGCGAATCGGCATGGGATGCGGGCAGCCTGTGGGCGGGCGCCGGCAGCGCGCGGCATATATGCGAGGCGAGCTGGCAGTTGGCAGGCGCGTCCCTGGCCGACGATGGGCGGCTGGCCATGGACAGCCGGGTGCGCGCCAGTGCGGCGCCGCTGTGGGCGCTCGACGATGCGCGCTGGCAGAGTCTGGGTTTCAGCGACTGGACGGCGCTGGCCGCCTTCATGGGCGACAACGTCGGCCTGGCGCCGGAGCCCATCGATTGCGTGCTGTTGCGCCCGGCGGCAGTGGCGCGGCCGCAGCTTGACGAAGTGGGGCAGCGGCTCGATTGGCAAGTGTTCGATGCCAGTGGCGCCGCCCTGGACTTGCAGATTCCGGCACTGCCGGCGCTACGCCCGCGCATCACGCGGCTGCAGGCGGCCGTGGCGGACGGCGCCGATATCCGGGCCGTGCTGGCCAGCCGCGCGCGCGGCGAAGCCGGCGGCTGGCAACCGGTGGCGCTGCTCATCGCCAAGAATGGCAAGCTGCGCGTGGTGTCGCTCGATTTCGAGGTCGACGCGGGCAAGCTGCCGTCGGCGCTGGCGCGTTTTTTCAAGAGCCTGGGGGGTACCAGCCTGGCGCCGTCGGCGCCGCAGCAAGCCTCGGCGGCATCACGGGTGCTGGCCCAGGTGCTCGACCTTCTCGCACTACAGGCGCGTAGCGGCCGGCCACGGCTGGAAACTGAGCTGGCCGGAGAACTGGCGCAGCACGGCGCCACCTTGCGCGCGCTGGGCCTGGATTTGCCGGCCGGCCTGCTGGTTGCCTACGTCAGTGCGCCGCGCGCGCCTGAAGCCTTGCGCCTGGCGTATGTCTGCACGACGTGCATCGCGCTGGAGGCGGCAGGGTAGCCGCGGTTTGTCGTCAGGGCTGCTGCGCCTGCAGGGCGGCCAGTTCCGCCCTGGCTTTTTCCAGCTTGCCTTCCAGCTTGGCGATCTTCTTCGGCTCTTTATTCGCTTCCTGGGCCAGGCGCAGCGAACGCTCCGTCTGGTTCACCTTGGCTTGCGCCTTCAGCACCTTCTTGTTGTGGCGTTCGACCAGGCTGCTGTCGCGGCAGTGGGCGTTGACTTCGTCGAGCGCGCGCGTCAGGCCCGCGACCTTGTCGGACAGGCCCTGTTCCTGCGCCTGCTGCAATTCGCTGCGGATGCTTTCGCGCTTGGCGGCGCAGCCGGCCAGCTGGGAATTTGCGGCGCTGGCGCCCACGGAGGCGGCGGCGAGCAGCAGGGTCAGGGCGGTTTTCGATAGAAGGTTCATGGCATTCCTGTGTCAGTGGTGGGCCCGTGCAATGTAAGCCTGCCGGCCTGCCCTGTCAAACTTCGCCTACCGTGCGCGCCTGTCCCGCATGGCATCGGCTACCATGCGTGTTTTCTTCTTTCCGATACCGCCGCATGACCAGGAAACTACTGTTGTTGATCCCTCTGCTATTGCCGCTGCCTGTTCTGGCGCAAACCGCGCCCACCTTGCTCGATCTGCAGTTGATCGCCATCAAGGCACGGGCGGATGCGGCCAGCCATAGTCCGGAAAGCATCGCCGAGTTTGCCGAAACCCGGCGCGTGGCTGAAACGGGCGACGTGGAGGCGCAGCTGGAGCTGGCGCGCATGCTGCAGCTGGGCGTCGGCGCCCCGCAAGACACGGCGCTATCGATGGCCTGGGTGCGCAAGTCGGCCGAAGGCGGCTATGCGCCGGCGCAATCGGCGTTGGGGCTGGCCTATACCGTGGGCGGCAAGGTGCCCATCGACCGCGTGCAGGGAGAATACTGGCTGCGCAAGGGCGTGGCGCAAGGCGATGCGCTGGCGCAAACCATCCTGGCGCTGGAATTCATCGATGGCAGCAGCCCTGCCGAAGAGCAGGCGCTGGCCATCACCTGGCTGAAGAAGGCCGCGCTCGAAGAACACTTTATTCCTGCCTATAACGCGCTCGGCGAACACCTGATGCGCGCAGCCGCCGACGAGCAGGACCGCGGCGAGGCTTTCCACTGGTTTTACAGGTCGGCGCGCGAAAAGGAACCGGCCGGCATGCGCAACCTGGCCCGCGCGCACGAGCTGGGCCTGGGTGTGGCACAGTCGGACAAGCTGGCCCTGGTCTGGTACGAGCGGGCGGGATGGAGCGGCGACTTGCCCGCCATGCGGCGCTTGCTCGACGTGTATGTCAAAGGCGAGCTGGGACAACAGGCGAATGCCGAAGACGCCGCCGAATGGCGCGCCAGGCTGGCGGAAAGCGAGAAGAAATGAAAACCATCGTATTGTCATTGACCCTGGCGCTGGCGCAGAGCGTGCTGGCGCAGCCTGCGCCCGCCAAGGAACCGCGCCAGCATCCGGCGCTGGCCGAATTCGACATGTCCGGCCTCGATGACATGCGCGCGAGGGTGCAGGCCGCGATCAACCGCCCGGCCGACCTGTCGCCGGACAAGGTCGCCGCCTACGAAACGGCGCGCCGCGCGGCGCAAGGGCGAGACACTGTCGCCCAGCTGGACCTGGCGCGGATGCTGCACGACGGAGAGGGCACGCCGCGCGACTTTGACGCGGGCCTGGCGTGGATGCGGAAATCGGCCGAAGGCGGCTATGGCCCGGCCCAGGCATTCCTGGGCGTGGCCTATACGCTGGGCCAGGGCATGGCCATCGACCGAAAATCAGGCGAATACTGGTCGCGCAAGGGTGCCGCGCAAGGTGTGGAACTGGCCAACTTCACCGTGGCCATGCACTTTGAGAACATTCACAGCAGCCGGGAAGAACAGGCGCACGCGCTGCACTGGCTGAAGTTCTATGCCGAAAACGGTTTTATTCCCGCCTACAATGAGATCGGCTACCGCCTGATGATGACGGCGCACGACGAAGCGCAGCGCAAGGAAGCGTTCGGCTGGTACATGCGGGCGGCCAAGGCGCTCGATCCGCCCGGCTTGAACAATGTCGCTTATTCATATGAAGTGGGGCAGGGCGTGCCGCAGAGCGACGAGGCGGCCCTGGGCTGGTATGAAATGGCGGCCATCGCGAAAAGCCCGCCGGGCCAGACGGGTTTCGCGCGCCTGCTGGAGCAGGGCCGCGGCGGTCCCACGCGTCAAGGGCCGGCGCCCCAGCCCTTCGAGCTGTATCTGCTGGCGGCGAAGCAGGGCGACGCGGAAGCCATCGAACGGCTGGTCAAGGTGTACGATAAGGGCGAGCTGGGACAGGCGGGCGACCCGGCGCAAGCGGCGCTGTGGCGCGAAAAGCTCAGGCTGGCCAGGACGCCCTAAGTGGATGAGACGGGGCGGAAACGGCATGCTATCATCATTGTTATCGATAACAATACCATGAGAGGCCCATGAATCCCGATTTCCGCTCCAGGCAGATGCTCGAAGGGCACATCCTGCACACGATGCACTTTTATCACCCGCGCGCCGTTGATCCGAGCGGCGGCTTTTACCACTTCTTCCTCGACGACGGCACCGTCTACGACGCTGCCACGCGCCACCTGGTCAGCAGCACGCGCTTCATCTTCAATTACGCCATGGCTTACCGCCACTTCGGCGGCGACGATTACCAGGCGGCGCTGCGCCACGGCGTGGCCTTCCTGCGCGACGTGCACCGCGACCCGGCCACGGGCGGCTACGCCTGGCAACTGTCGTGGAAAGACGGCGTCAAAACGGTGGAAGACGGCGCCAATCACTGCTATGGCCTGGCTTTCGTGCTGCTCGCGTATGCCCATGCCTTGCAGGCGGGGGTAACGGAGGCAGGCGCGTATCTGGACGAAACGTTCGAGTTGATGGAGCAGCGCTTCTGGCTGCCCGAACACGGCCTGTATGCGGACGTGGCCAGCGCCGACTGGTCCACCCTGGACGGCTACCGTGGCCAGAACGCCAATATGCATGCCTGCGAAGCCATGCTGGCCGCGTTCGAGGCGACGGGCGAAGCACGCTACCTGCACCGCGCCGAAACGCTGGCGCACAACATCACGGTGCGCCAGGCGGGGCTGGCGAACGGCATGATCTGGGAACACTACACGCCCGATTGGGCTATCGACTGGGATTACAACCTGCACGACAAGAGCAATATCTTCCGTCCCTGGGGTTACCAGCCCGGCCACTTCACGGAGTGGGCCAAGCTGCTGTTGATCATGGAGCGTCACAGCCGGTTCATGGCCGGACCGTCCGGCTGGCTGCTGCCCCGTGCGCGCGAACTGTACGACACAGCGCTGGCGAAGGCCTGGGATGGCGCGCATGGCGGCATCCACTACGGTTTCGGTCCGCACGATGAAATTTGCGACGGCGACAAATACTTCTGGGTGCAGGCGGAAAGCTTTGCCGCCGCCGCCGTGCTGGCCGCGCGCACGGGCGACGACGCCTACTGGCGCAGCTACGACAAGATATGGGATTACAGCTGGACGCATTTCGTCGACCACGAGCACGGCGCCTGGTACCGTATTTTGACGCCCGAGAATCAAAAAATCAGCAACGAGAAAAGCCCCGCTGGCAAGGTCGATTACCACACCATGGGCGCCTGCTATGAAGTGCTGAACGTGCTCAAAGGTGCCGCATGAGCGCCGCTTTCCCGACGTTCGTGTCGGCCGGCGAGGCGCTGACGGACATGCTGCGCACGGGCGCGGACGCCTGGAGCAGCCAGGTGGGCGGCTCGACCTGGAACGTGGCGCGCGTGATGGCTCGGCTGGGCGTGCCCAGCGCCTTTGCGGGCGCCGTCAGCCTCGACGTCTTCGGCGACGCGCTGGCCGCTGCCACCGAAGCGGCGGGGCTGGACATGCGTTTTTTGCAGCGCCGCGCGAAGTCGCCGCTGCTGGCCATCGTGCATGAACTGCATCCACCCACGTATTACTTCATCGGCGACGACAGCGCCGACCTGCATTTCGACGCGGCGCAACTGCCGGCCGGCTGGATGCAGGGCGCGCAATGGGTGCATTTCGGCGGCATCAGCCTGGCGCGCGAACCGCTGGCCGGCAAGCTGCTGGCGCTGGCGCAGGAACTCAAGGCCGCTGGCGTGAAAATCAGCTACGACCCGAACTTCCGCATCATGATGGATGAACGCTACGACGCCACCCTGCGCCGCATGACGGAGCTGGCCGACGTGGTGAAGGTGTCGGATGAAGACCTGGCGGGCCTGTTCCGCCACGACGACATCGATGGCGCGTTTGCCGTGCTGCGCGGCTGGAATCCGCAAGCCACCTATTTGTATACGCGTGGGTCGCAGGGCGCGGCGCTGTACCAGGGCGGGCAGACATGGCAGGCGGCGCCGCCCGTCATCGAGGTGGTCGACTCGGTGGGCGCGGGCGACGCCAGCATCGGCGGCTTGCTGTACAGCCTGATGTACCGTCCCGAAGCGGACGGCGGCGAGCACTTGCGCTTTGCCGTCGCTGCGGGCGCGGGCGCCTGCCTGGCGGCCGGCGGCTCGCCGCCCTCGGTGGAACTGGTGCAAGCGCTGGCGCAGCGCACGCTGGTGCGCTAAGGGCAGGTCAGCGGGGGCTGCATGCCCCCGTCGACGCCCGTTTCATCAAGGTGAACGCCATCAGGTGATGCGTGGCGGGCGCCGTTTCGCCCGCACGGCGCTGGCGGATTTCGTCGATCACCAGGATGACCGCGGCGCGCGCCATGTCGGCAATGGGCTGGTGGATGGTGCTCAGCTCGGGCCAGACGGTGGTGGCGACGGGCGTGTCGTCGAAGCCGCACACGCTCAGTTCCGCCGGCACCTGCAGGCCCATGCCGTGCGCCACGGCCAGGGTGGCGGCGGCCATGTCGTCGTTGCTGGCGAAGATGGCGCTGGGGTACGGCTTTTGCGCCAGCAGCTGGCGCGCCGCATCGAGTCCCGAACGATACGTAAAATAGCCTTGCGCCACGCGCTGCGGCGGCACCTGCACGCCCGCTTCGCGCATGGCGTCCTCGAAGGCCTGGCGGCGCAGCAGGGCGGGCGTGTGCGCCGGGTCGCCTTCGATGAAGCCGATGTCGCGGTGGCCCAGCGCGAGCAGATGGCGCGTCATGGCCAGCGCGCCTTCGTAGTCGTCGATGCGCACGGCCGACACATCGGGCGAGGGGCGGGCCGTGGCCACGGCGATGGCGGGAATGCCCATCTGGTTCAGCTGCGCCAGCACTTGCGGCGAATCGCACAGGGGCGGCGGCACCAGGATGCCGTCCACGCCCGCCGCCACCAGGCAATCGATGCCGGCGCGCTGGCTGTCCAGGTCTTCGCAGCGCTCGAGCAGCAGCTGGCCGCCGCCCTGGCGGCACTGGTCCATGGCGCCAACTAAAAATTCGCTGAGAAAGGCCGCGCTGGGGTTGCTGTACAGCAAGCCGATGCGCAGCGTGCCGGTGCGTGCCGCGCGTGCCGCCAGGTTGGGCTGGTAGTGCAGGCTGGCGATCGCCGCCTCGACCTTGTCGCGCGTGGCCGTGCTGACGCTGGCGCGTCCGTTGATGACGCGCGATACCGTCATGGCCGATACGCCGGCCAGGCGTGCCACGTCGTGCACGGTGGCGCCGCTGGCCGTGTCGGAGGAGGCGTGGGCGGCATGCGCCGCCTTATTCGAGGTGGCCACCGAATTTCAGCTTGCCGCTGATGCGCATGCCGTGCAATTGACCCTCTTCCAGCTCGGCGGCGCTGGTGCGCTGCGCCGTGTCGCGCCGCGCCAGTCCCACCGACAGGATATCGAGCATCATCAGCTGCAGCAAACGCACGATCATGGGCACGAAATTGAGGTTGCCTTCCGGGTGGTTCAGGGTCAGCAGCACGTCGGCCAGCTTGGCCAGCGGCGAACCGCTGGCCGTAATGGCCAGCACGCGCGCGCCGCAGCCCTGCGCCACCTTGACGGTGCGCAGCAGGTCGGGCAGGGCGCCGGAGCGGGAAATGACCAGCGCCACGTCGCCAGGCTTGAGCATGGCGGCGCTCATTTCCTGCGCCTGCGGGTCGGCAAAGAAGCTGCTGACGATGCCCAGGTTGAGCAGCTTGTGCTGCATGTCGTCGGCCACCACGCGGGCGCTGCCCACGGCCAGCAATTCCACGCGCTGCGCGCCGCGCAGCAGTTCGATGGCGGCCGTCAGCGCTTTGACGTCGAGCATGTCGCGCAGGGCCAGCGCGGCCGAGGCGTTATTGCCCAGCACCTTGCGCGCCAGTTCCGCGTCGGAATCCGAAATCTCCACGTGGCAGTGGGCCACCGTGATGGCGCCGCCCGTCAGGCCCGAGGCCAGCTTCAGCTTGAAATCGGCCAGGCCCTGCACGCCGATCGAGCGGCAAAAGCGCATCACGGTCGGCTGGCTGACGCCGACCCTCTGGGCGATTTCGGCGATCGGCAGGGTCAGCATGGCGTTCGGTTCCTTCAGGACCCAGTCGGCCACCTTGCATTCCGAAGGGCTCATGCGGCCGCGCGCCTGGCGCACGGATTCGAGCACGGGCGCGCCGGTATGGGCGCGCTTGAGCTTTTGCGCCAGGATCGCGGCGATGCCCAGAAAAGTAGGCAGTTCGGCCGTGATCAGAAAGGTGGGAATCTGCGCCAGGTATTCGTTCAGGCGGCCCTTTTGCTCGAAGCGGGCGCGGAACTGCGACCGTTCAAACAAAGGCCCCAGGCGCGGCACGATGCCGCCGCCTATATAGATGCCGCCCAGCGCGCCCAGGGTCATGGCCACGTTGCCGGCGATGGAGCCGAGGATGGCGCAGAAGCAGTCGACCGCTTCCAGGCACACGTCGCATTCATTGTTCAGGGCGCGGCTGGTGATGTCGGCCGCCAGCAGCGGCGGCACGTCATGCCGGCCAGCCCGGTCGGACAGGGCGCGGTAAATCAGTTCCAGCCCGCGCCCGGAAGCGAGGCGTTCGGCCGAGACGTGCGACAGCTCGCGCCAGGCGAAGGACAGCACGTCCATCTCGCGCTGGTCGCAGGGGGCGAAGCTGACGTGTCCCCCTTCGCTGCCCAGCGCGATCCAGCGGTCTTCGGCGGGGATCATGCCCGACACGCCCAGGCCCGTGCCCGAACCGAGCAGGCCGATGACGCTGTCGGCGCGCGCCATGCCGCCGCCGATCTGCAGGCGCTGGTCGGGCCGCAGATAGGGCAGGGCCATGGCCAGCGCCGTGAAGTCGTTTACCACCAGCAGGGTGTCGAGGCCCAGCGCGGCGCGCATCGCCTCGATCGAGAAGAACCAGTGATGGTTCATCATGCGGATATTGTCATCGTCGATGGGATTGGCGATGGCGATGGCCGCATGGCGCACGCGCGCCGAACCGGCGGCGCGCGCCTCGCTGCTATCCATATAGGCGGTGATGGCGTCGAGCAGCGAGGCGTAGTCGTCGCAGGGCAGCACGGCCACCGCTTCCAGGTGGCCCTGGCGCGTTTCCAGCACGAAGCGGGCATTGGTGCCGCCGATGTCTGCCAGCAGGCGTGGCCCCTCACTGAAACGCTCCGCCGGATCGCTGCCTGCTACTTCCATTTTTTCATCAATTTTCATGGCGGTGCCTAGTCTCGTTTGCGTGCGCGGTCGTGGCGGCGCACTGTCATTATGGCAAAAACCAAGGATTTTAATTCGTATACGTCCCGCGTGCCGAAAAATGCAGCCCTGCCTTGCAGATGCTCATGTATCGGGTCAAAAACGGACACGTCACCATGAAAAGCAGTGCCTTCCAGCGGCAAATACGGGCGCAAATAAAGTGTCGCAGAGTAGTCGTAGGATTACAACATAATATGTTGATATTTGTTCGTAGTATAGTTACTATGTCCCTGCTGGAAAGAATTCTGGCCAGTACATTCGGCCACGAATGACTAGATAAAAAATAAATTACTGAGGAGACTTACCATGCTGCATCGCACCATGTTGAAGGCCGTGTTGAAAACACTGCCAGCTGCCATCGTCTTGGCCATCGCCAGCGGTTCCGCTGCCGCCGACCCCATGTACCCATCCGACTCCGAAGGCTTCCACGGCTACCTGCGCGCTGGCGCCGGCAGCAATACGTCGGGCGACGGCGGTTCGCAAGGCTGCTTCGGCCTGGGCGGCAATACCATGAAGTACCGTCTGGGCAATGAGTGCGACGCCTACACGGAATTCGGCTACACCAAGTCCGTCGCCCAGTCCGGCGGCGTGAACTACCTGGCCACCATCTGGGTCAACGCCTACGCGCCGAATTCGGATTTCGGCGACAACAAGCTGGGCATCGTCAAGGCCTACGTCGAAGCGCAGGGACTCGATTTCCTGAACGGCGGCACGGCCTGGATCGGTAAACGCTTCTACTACCGTCCTGACATCCACATGTTGGACTTGCAATACATCAACATGAACGGCACGGGCGCCGGCCTGGACCGCATTCCTGCCGGCCCCGGTAAATTCTCGTACGCCTTCTTCAAGGACCGCGATCTCAACAAGCGCGACGACAATGGCGCCATCCTCGGCACTACCTCGGCCGTGCGCCAGAACTTCATCTACGGCGAGATTCCCGTCAATGAAAACGGCACCCTGGACCTGGCCGCGACCTACATCATCGGCGAAGGCAAGGACAACGACGTCTACGGCAAGAAACACAACGGCTGGCAACTGTCGGCATTCCACCGTCAAGGTAAAGTGTTTGGCGGCGGCAACACCTTCGGCGTGCAGTACGGCGTCGGTCCTGGCACGGGCCAGGGCGCGCAGTTCGGCGCTTCGGGCGACACCGGTTTGGGTTCGGACGTGAAACGCACGCGCATCTTCAATGACATGGCGATCCAGCCGATGGCCAACTTCGGCATGGAATTCGTCGCCCTGTGGCAAAAAGACGAGTCGAACGCCAACGGTTCCTCGACCTGGACCTCGGTCGGCGTGCGCCCGGTGTACGCGTTCACCAACAACTTCAAGCTGGTGGGCGAACTGGGCACGGACCGCGTGACGCAAGCGGGCGGCCTGCCGGCCAAGCGCCTGACCAAGCTGACCATCGCCCCGACGATCTCGGCCGGCCCTGGCCTGTGGTCGCGTCCTGAACTGCGCGCTTTCGTGACCTACGGCAAATGGAACGATGCGGCCACCGCCTCGGTCAATGCGTCGAACAACGGCGGCCCGATCTACAACAACAATACCAGCGGCACGTCCTATGGTTTCCAGGTGGAAACTTGGTTCTAAGTTTGCAGTCGTAGTCAGTCTAGATCAACCTGGCGCATCCTTCGCGGATGCGTTTTTGGCGCCGTCCCGTGATATAAATGCAATGTAGTCATATCATGGATCGCGGCGCCGTCTTTACACCAAGATGATGCCCGTTTGCAAGCGGGTCTGAGCACAAGAGCGCCGGTACAGGCGCAGATTTCACCTTTTTCGGCCCCCGTATGCCGAAGCCCCCTAAAAGCTTGATCAAAAAAGGAATGTGGAGATGAAACTGAAATTCAAGATTACCCAACTGGCCGCATTGACCACCCTGGCGTTTGCCGGCAGCGCGTTTGCGACCGACGTGGAAGTGTTGCACTACTGGACCTCCGGCGGCGAAGCGAAGTCCGTGGGCCAGTTGCAGCAAATCGTGAAGGAAAGCGGCTTCGGCTGGAAGGATTTCGCCGTGGCTGGCGGCGCTGGCGAAAACGCCGCGACCGCGCTGAAAACCCGCGTCATTTCCGGCAACCCGCCAACGGCCGCCCAGATCAAGGGTCCATCGATCCAGGAGTGGGGCGCGGAAGGCGTGCTGGCCAATATCGATGATGCCGCCATTCCAGGCAAATGGGATGCCGTGCTGCCGAAAGTCGTCGCCGACATCATGAAATACAAGGGCCACTACGTCGCCGCTCCCGTCAACGTCCACCGCGTCAACTGGATGTGGGTCAATCCGGAAGTGCTGAAAAAAGCCGGCGTGGCCACCACCCCGACCACCTGGGATGCGTTCTTCGACGCGGCCGAGAAAATCAAGAAATCGGGCGGCATCGCGATCGCCCACGGCGGCCAGCCATGGCAGGACGCCACCGTGTTTGAATCCGTCGCGCTGGGCGTGGGCGGCACGGAATTCTACAAAAAGGCCATCCTCAAGCTGGACCAGAAGGAATTGACCGGCCCGACCATGCTCAAGGTGTTCGACACCCTGGGCAAGGTGAAGACCTACATCGACAAGGATGCGGCCGGCCGCGACTGGAACCTGGCCACCGCCATGGTCATCAACAACAAGGCCGGCTTCCAGTTCATGGGCGACTGGGCCAAGGGCGAGTTCACGGCTGCCGGCAAGGTGCCGGGCAAGGACTACCTGTGCGTGGCAGCGCCTGGCACGGACAAGGCCTACACCTTCAACATCGATTCGTTTGCCATGTTCACGCAAAAGGATGCGAATGCGAAGAAAGGGCAGATCGCCCTGGCCAACGCCATCATGAATCCGAAGTTCCAGTCGATCTTCAACCTGAACAAGGGTTCCATCCCCGTGCGTTCCGGCGTATCGAAGGACAAGTTTGACGCTTGCGCCCTGAAATCGATGGAAGACATGGACGCCACCAACAAGACCGGCGGCCTGGTGCCATCGTTCGCCCACGGCATGGCGCTGCCATCGGCCACGCAAGGTGCCGTGACCGACGTCATCGCCAAGTTCATGAACACCAACATGAGCTCGAAGGACGCGGTTGCCGCCCTGGCCAAAGCGGCAAAAGTGAAGTAATCACGACGGCGCCGGCATTCCCGCCGGCCCCCGCTGCATCGCATGCATCGCAGGCGTCCGCCCTGGCTTTCGGCCGGGCCGGCGCCACACGCAGTTTTTACTTCTACGGCTGTCCTATGTCCATACGCAAGCAATTCGACCGATGGATACCGCAGATGGTGCTGGGCCCCACGCTCATCGCCAGCCTGGTATTCGTCTATGGTTTTATCTTTTTGACCGGTTGGCTGTCGCTGACCGAATCGCGGCTGATGCCGAACTACGAGTTCGCCGGCCTGGTGCAATATTACGAGCTGTTCGACAACGAGCGCTGGTGGACCTCGCTCAAGAACCTCGGCATCTTCGGTGTCCTGTTCATCGGTTGCAGCATCGCCATCGGCCTGTTCCTGGCCATCCTGCTGGACCAGAAAATCCGCGCCGAAGGCGCGCTGCGCGCCATCTACCTGTATCCGATGGCGCTGTCCTTCATCGTCACCGGCACGGCGTGGAAATGGATGCTCAATCCCAGCCTGGGCCTGGAAAAGGTCATGCACGACTGGGGCTGGACCTCGTTTACCTTCGACTGGCTGGTGAACTCCGACATGGCCATCTACACGGTGGTGATCGCCGGCGTCTGGCAGTCGTCGGGCTTCGTCATGGCGCTGTTCCTGGCCGGCCTGCGCGGCATCGACGATGAAATCATCAAGGCGGCGCAAGTCGATGGCGCGTCCCTGCCGACGATCTACTGGCGCATCGTGATTCCCGCCATGCGTCCCGTGTTCTTCAGCGTGCTGCTGATCCTCGCGCATATCGCCATCAAGAGCTTTGACCTGGTCATCGCATTGACGGCTGGCGGACCTGGCAACTCGTCGTCCGTGCCGGCCATCTTCATGTACCAGTTTTCCTTCACCCGCGGCCAGCTGGGCCTGGGCTCGGCATCGGCAATGATGATGCTGGCCACCATCGTGGCCGTGCTCGTGCCGCTGATGTACCTGGAAACGCGCAGCGCAAAGGCGATGAGATGACACCTACCCGTAATAATCGCCTCACCCTCGGACGGGTGGTGGTATACCTGCTGCTGATTCTGTTTGCGGTGTACTACATCGTGCCCCTGTACGTGACCCTGTCGACGTCGTTCAAGTCGCTCGACGAGATCCGCAGCGGCAACCTGCTGGCACTGCCGCACGTGTGGCAGTTCGATTCCTGGTCCAAGGCCTGGTCGTCGGCCTGCACGGGCGTCACCTGCGACGGCATGCAGCCGTTCTTCTGGAACTCGATCAAGATGGTGATTCCCGCCGTGCTGATCTCGACCTTCCTGGGCGCCTTCAACGGCTATGTGTTCGCGCACTGGCGCTTCCGCGGTTCGGAAATCCTGTTTGCCGCCCTGCTGGTGGGCTGCTTCATTCCGTTCCAGGTGGTGATCCTGCCGATGGCGCGTTTGCTGGGCGAATTCGGCCTGGCCAACACGACTACCGGCCTGGTTTTCGTACACGTGGTGTACGGCACGGCGTTCACGACCCTGTTCTTCCGCAACTACTATATCGGCGTGCCGGAAGAGCTGATCAAGGCGGCGCGCATCGACGGCGCCGGATTCTTCTTGATCTTCCGCAAGATCGTACTGCCGATTTCGGGTCCGATTTTCGTCGTCTGCATCATCTGGCAGTTCACGCAGATCTGGAACGACTTCCTGTTCGGCATCGTCTTCGCCAGCGGCGATTCGCAGCCGATCACGGTGGGCTTGAACAACCTGGTCAACACGTCCACGGGCGTGAAGGAATACAACGTCAACATGGCCGCCGCGGTGATTGCCGCGCTGCCGACCCTGCTGGTCTACCTGGTCGCAGGCCGTTATTTTGTGCGCGGCCTGACCGCAGGCGCAGTCAAAGGTTAAGGAAAGAATATGTCCAGTTTATCGATACGCAGCATCCGCAAGGTGTACACGAATGGCGTCGAAGTCCTCAAGGGCATCGACATCGAAATCAAGGATGGCCAGTTCCTGATCCTCGTCGGCGGCTCCGGCTCCGGCAAGTCGACCTTGCTCAACATGGTGGCCGGCCTGGAAAGTGTGACTTCGGGCGAAATCCTCATCGACGGCAAGGTGGTCAACGACTTGCCGCCGAAGGACCGCGACATCGCCATGGTGTTCCAGTCGTATGCGCTGTACCCGTCGATGACGGTGCGCGAAAACATCGCGTTTGGCCTGAATGTGAAAAAAGTGCCGAAGGCGGAGCAGGAAGAAATCGTCGCCCGCGTCGCCGAAACCTTGCAGATCACGCATTTGCTGGACCGCCGCCCGGCGCAGCTGTCCGGCGGGCAGCGCCAGCGCGTGGCCATGGGCCGCGCCATTTCGCGCAAGCCGTCGCTGTTCCTGTTCGACGAACCGCTGTCGAACCTGGACGCCAAGCTGCGCGTGGAAATGCGCGCCGAGATCAAGCTGCTGCACCAGCGCCTGAAGGCCACCATCGTCTACGTCACGCATGACCAGATCGAGGCGATGACCATGGGCGATCTGATCGCCGTCATGAAGGATGGGGTGGTGCAGCAACTGGGCACGCCGCAGGAAATCTACGACAATCCGGCGAACCTGTTCGTGGCCGGCTTCATCGGCTCGCCATCGATGAATTTCATCACCGTCAAGCCCGTCATCGAGGGCAACGAGGTGTTTGCCGCCATCGACAACGCGGGCAAGAGCATGCGCCTGGCCTTGCCGTTCGCCTCCGACAAGCTGCGCAGCTATGCGGGCCGCGACGTGATCCTTGGCGTGCGCCCGGAGCAGATCACGGACATGAGCAGCGCGCACGGCGACGTGGGCCAGGAACTGGGTTGCCTGATCGACCTGGTCGAGCCGACCGGCCCGGATACGCTGCTGACGACGCGCCTGAACGGCGCCGCCGTGACTTGCCGCACGCATCCGCGCGAAGCCGTGCTGCCAGGGCAGACCATGCAGCTGTCGTTCAACCTGTCGAAAGCGGCCCTGTTCGATCCGGAGAATGGTGAACGCATCGCGTAAGCGACGCTGCCCATAAAAACGGCCCGCCTGTCAGCTGACAGGCGGGCCGTTGTCGTTTGCGCCGCGCTTACTTGGTCAGCGATTTTTTATACGCGATGGCGTAGCTCAGCTTGCCCGTCGGCGTGACCAGGTCGTCCAGCGCCGCCTGGCTGAAGACGCCCGTCCAGCCCAGGGTTTGCGCCGTCACGCCGCGGCTGACGATATCGTTCGCCTTCAGGCCCGCCATCGCCGTCGATGCGCTCTTGATGGTGGCCATGTAGCTGGCAACGTCGCGCGTGTCGGTCTTGGCCAGGTCGATGCCGGGCTGCGTGCGCAGCCAGTCGGCCCAGTAGAATTCGAGGAATTCCGTGGCCGTCGACGGCACCACGTAGCCGGCGTCGCGCGTGAAGTAGACGAGCGAGCGGTACGGGTCGTTGCCCAGCGACTTCAAACCGATGGATGCGGGCAGCTGGCTGGTGGCGATGGCCTTGTTGCCGCCATCCTTCAGCCAGACCTTGTTGACCTTCTTCATCTGCGCCCAGAAATCGTATTCACTGAGCTTGCTGAAATTGTCCGTCACCTTGACCCACACTTTCAACTGCAGGTTCTGGCCATTGTCGGCATCCCGGAAGGCGCTGAACGTGTGGTGGCCGTCCGTCAGGTACAGGGTGCCGTTCGGGCCGATGACGACCGTTTTCATGTCGCCCGGCTTGGTGCCCACGGCGGACTTGCACTGGAACGTGGCCGGTGGATTGCTCAGGGTGGCGCCGGCCACGTTGGCCGTCTTGCTCACCACGTCGTCCTGGCCGTTGGCTTCGCACAGTTCGGCGAATTTCTTCGGCTTGTTGGTCTTGGCCATGACCAGGTCTTCCGCGCCATAGCGGCCCAGCTTGTAATAGATCTGGTCGTAGCCGACGGCCGGCTGGGTAGGATGCAGTTCGTCGAGCGACACTTGCAGGAAGACGGGCGCCGCATCCGTGCCGGCAGCCGTGGCGGCCAGTACCTGCTGGCGCGCGCTGAGCACGGGCGGCGTTTCCAGCACGCTCTTGCCGGTGGCGAGCGGCGCACCGCCAGCGATGATTTGCGCGATGATGCTGCCGCTGGCATTGACGATGTCGATATCCGTGCCGCTCTGTTTCACCTGCAGGTTGTCGAGCAAAACGTCGGCCGGGTCCTTGCTGTCCGGCGTCAGGGCACCGTTGACGAAGTCATAATTGGCTGCCATGCCCAGGGTTTGCAGGGGCGCCGCCAGGGCCGTGCCCAGCTGCGTCTGCGCCGTTTGCAGCCTGGCCGCGTCGATGGCCGCCAGGCTGGCGGGGGCCGCGCTCGACGGGATACCGCCCAGCAACTGCATGGCGATGACGGAGGTGAGCGGCGTCAGGTTGACGGCGCTTTCCTTCAGCGACACCGCGTACAGGGTGGTGCCGCCTGCTGGCGTGACGGAGACGAGGAAGGGCGCCTTCGCCGTGGCAGCCAGGGTGATGGCCACCTTGCCTTTCGCGTCCGTGGTGCCGCTGCCGACGACATTCTTGCCGGCGTCGAGTACGGTGACGGTGGCATTCGCCACCGCCTTGCCGGTGGCCGCCACGACGTTCAGGAGGCGTGCGGGGG